>DATHHZ010000063.1:0-3775 GCA_035316965.1 Burkholderiales bacterium
CTACCCGTCCATGCTCGTCTTCCGCTTCATCCAGGGCCTGGGCCTGGGCGGCCAGGTGCCGATCGCCGCGGCGTACATCAACGAGATCGCCAAGGCCGAGAAGCGGGGCCGCTTCTTCCTCCTCTACGAGGTGATCTTCCCGGTGGGCCTGCTCACCGTAGCGCTCGTCTCGACTTGGGTGGTGCCGAATCTCGGCTGGCAGTGGATGTTCATCATCGGGGCGCTGCCGGTCCTGCTCGCCATGGTGATGCGCCGCGTCCTGCCCGAGTCGCCGCGCTGGCTGGCCTCGCAGGGACAGCTCGAGGAAGCTGGAAGAGTGATGAAGTCGATCGAGGATGAAGTCTCCGCAAGCGGCGCAAAACCGCTGCCCGCGCTGCCTTCGAACATCCCGCCGGTCTCGACCGCCAGGGCGAGCTGGCGCGATCTATTCTCTGGCATTTATCTCTCGCGCACGCTCGCGGTCTGGGTGATGTGGTTCTGTACGTATCTCATCGTCTACGGAATATCCGGATGGCTGCCGACGATCTACCGCACCATCTTCAAGCTGCCGCTGCAGCAGGCGCTGCAGTATTCGCTCGCCGCGACGGCGGCCGGATTGGTCGGGGCGCTCGCCTGCGCCTACCTCATCGACCGCACCGGACGGCGCGCGTGGTTCACCATGGCTTTCCTTCTCGGCGCCGTGCCGCTGTTCATCCTGTGGATGCGCGGCGCCGGCAACTCCGCCATCGACGTGATGATCTACGCCTCGCTCAGCTACGCCATGATCAACACGCTCGCGCTCGGCCTATATCTGTACACGCCGGAGATCTATCCGACGCGCGTGCGCGCGGTCGGCTCCGGAGCCGCGACCGCCTGGCTGCGCGTCGCCTCGATGATCGGACCGTTCATGATCGGCGCGATCCTGCCCCAGGCCGGCCTCGGGACGGTGTTCCTCGTGTTCGGCGTCGCCGCCGTGGTCGGCGGCGCGGTGGCCGCGCTGTTCACGCTGGAGACGCGCGGGCGCGTCCTCGAGGAGCTTTCTCCCTAAATGCCTTTCCAGAATGAAGAAAGGCCCGCGCCTAGCGGGCCTTTCTTCCGGTGCGAAGGGCGCCGCTTCAGCGCGTCTGCGCGTCGTGCTTTTCGCGGTAAATGCGCTTGCTCTGCTTGTTCTCCGCCTTCTGGATGCGCCGCTGCTCGTTCGGTCCGACTTTTCCGTCGGCGCCGGCACGCGCTTCGGCCCGGTTGACCCGCGCCTGGCCGCGCTCGAGCTTCGCGGCCTCGCGGTTGGTGAGCTGCCCGGACTGGATGCCCTGCTCGATGCGCTGCTGCTGGTTGACGTTGCGCTGCACGTCGGCCTGCATGCGCTGCGAAGACGCCGAGTTGGGATTGCCTTTGGCGGCGTTGTTTTCGAGCCGGTTGATCTGGCGGCTTTCCTGGTTTTGCGCGCGCTGGATGCGCGCTTTCTCGGCCGGGCTGAGCGTGCCGTCTTTCGCGGCGTTCGATTCCATGCGTTCGACTCGCGCTTCGCCCCTCTCGAGCTGCGACGCTTCGCGGGTGTTGAGCGATCCGCTTTTCAGCCCCTGTTCGATGCGGCGCTGCTGGTTCACGTCGCGCTGCACCTCCGAGCCGACTGTTTGCGCCAAAGCGGCGACCGGAAACAGACCGGCGACTGCGACTGCGATGACCGTGGCTGCTGCTTTCATGTTGCCTCCTTGAAGTTCTTCATGAAATGTCTCCCCGAGCGATTAACGCCCTTCCCGGCCATCGGTCTACCCTGGGAACGGTAAAAAATGTAACAGTTCGTACAGCGGGGCCCCTCGAACTTTGACCGTCCCCACTCTTCATGGCAGCATAGCTTCGAAATCGAATCCAAAGGGGAGGTTGGCATGGATCCGATGGCAATGCTCGCGCTCGCCACCGCCGTCTTTCTCGCCACGCACTACGTCTCGAGCACGCCGCTGCGGTCGGGGCTGGTGGCGCTCATGGGCGAAAACACCTATCTCGGCCTCTACACGCTCGTTTCCCTGGCGACGCTCGCGTGGATGATCTGGGCCTATGTCAAGGCGCCATACGAGCGGCTGTGGGTCGGGGACGAATTCAAGGTGTGGGCGGTGGTGCTGATGCCCGTGTCGCTGGTGCTCATCGCCTGCGGCGCGCTGACCCGAAACCCGAGCGCGGTGCGCCAGGAAAGTGCGCTCCGCGCAATGGGCGAACCGCGCGGCATCCTGCGCGTCACGCGCCATCCGATCCTGTGGGGGATCGCGCTCTGGGCGACGGTGCATGTGATCTCCCGCGGGGACACTGCTTCGCTGATTTTCTTCGGCGGATTTCTTCTGCTCGCGGTGTCGGGTACGGCGTTGCAGGATCGGCGCAAGGACAGAATGATCGGCGTGGACTGGAAGCGTTTCGCCGTGACCACCTCCAACTTCCCGTTCGCGGCGATCATGCAGGGACGCAACCAGTTCAGGTTCGACGAAATCGGGTGGGGGAAAGTGATCGCAGGACTCGCGCTGTACTTCGTGCTCGCATTCCTGCATCCCTATCTGTTTGGCGCGAGACCTTATTGAGGGCGGCGCTCGGCGCATGAGCACCGCGCGCGGTCTGCTGCTTGCGGCGCTGTGCTCTTTCGGCCCCGCGCTCGCGCAGACTCCTTTCCCGAGCAAGCCGATCCGGCTCATCGTCACTTCGCCCCCGGGCGGCTCGAACGACATCCTCAATCGAATCGTCGGGGCGAAGCTCGCCGAGCTTCTCGCTCAGCCGGTGCTGATCGACAATCGTCCGGGCGCCTCGGGCTTCGTCGCCGCTGAAATGGTGGCGAAATCCCCTCCCGACGGCTACACCCTGCTCGCCGCCACCGAGGCCACGCTCGTCGCGAATCCGCTTTTTTTCAGGAAGGTTCCGTACGACCCGCAGCGCGATTTTGCGCCGGTGACGATCGCGGTGGAAATCGGCTACGTGCTGCTCGTGCATCCTTCGGTGCCGGCAAGATCGGTCGAGGAGCTGATCGCCCTTGCACGGACGGCGCCCGGACGGCTCAATTACGCCTCTTCGGGCAACGGCAGCGCATTCCACCTCGGCATGGAGTTGTTCAAGAGCATGGCGGGCGTCGATATCGTGCACGTGTCCTTCAAGGGCAGCGCGCTCTCGGTCAATGCGATGCTCGCCGGGGAGGTCCAGATCATGCTGAACGGAACGCCGAACGGTGTCCCGCTCGCAAAATCGGGAAAGCTGCGCGCGCTCGCCGTGGCGGGCGCCCGGCGCTCACCGCTCGCTCCGGAGCTGCCGACGATCGCGGAGTCGGGGCTCCCCGGCTACGAGATGAGCGGCTGGTTCGGGACCGTCGCTCCCGCCGGAACTCCTGCCTCCCTCGTCGCCGTCCTGAACCGCGAGTACGTACGCGCGCTGCACTTGCCAGAAGTACGCGAACGGCTCGAAAGCTACGGCTTCGAGGTCGTCGGGAACACGCCCGAGGAGTTCGCCTCCCGCATGCGCAGCGAATCGCATAGAGTGGCGCGCCTGATACGGGAGTCCGGCGCAAAGCCCGAATGAAGGCGGGAAACCATGTCGCGCCGGCGCGGCACGGCTTACAATTGCGGTTTTCCCTTCGAGCACAAGGCTCATGACCCAGGAAGAACTCCTCGCTCTCCGGAAACAGCCGGCCCTCGCGGCGGGCGCGCGGCGCTCACCGCTCGCTCCGGAGCTGCCGACGATCGCGGAGTCGGGGCTCCCCGGCTACGAGATGAGCGGCTGGTTCGGGACCGTCGCTCCCGCCGGAACGCCCGCCGCCGTCGTCGCC
>DATHHZ010000064.1:0-3043 GCA_035316965.1 Burkholderiales bacterium
AACAGCGGGCCGGCGGTGCTGGACGCACTCATGCGCCGCGAGGATGCAGGGCGCGCCGCGGGCTTGTGGGTGCTCGAGGTTTCGAGCTTCCAGCTCGAGACGACCACCTCGCTTGCTGCAGACGCAGCCGCGGTCCTCAACATCACCGAAGACCATCTGGACCGTTACCGCGGCATCGACGATTACGCTCGCGCCAAGGCGCGGGTCTTTTGGGGCGAAGGAATCCAGGTGCTCAACCGCGATGACCCGCGCAGCCTCGCAATGGCGCTGCCCGGCAGGAAAACGAGCACTTTCGGCCTCGGCGCCCCGCGGGACGCGGAGGACTGGGGCCTGCTCGAGCGGGGCGGGGAGCCCTGGCTCGCGCAAGGTCCAAATGCGCTCCTTGCGGTGCGGGAAATGCGGCTTGCCGGACTGCACAACGCCTCCAACGCGCTTGCGGCGCTCGCGCTGTGCCGCGCGCTCGGCTTGCCGCTCCAGCCCCTGCTTGGGGCGCTGCGCGAGTTCAAGGGGCTCCCGCATCGCGTCGAGCTGATCGGGGACGCGGACGGGGTGCGCTGGTACGACGATTCCAAGGGCACCAACGTCGGCTCGACCGTTGCGGCGCTCGTCGGGCTCGCGCAGCGCGACACAAAACTGATTCTCATCGCCGGAGGCGATGGCAAGGGGCAGGACTTTTCCCCGCTGAGAAACGCCGTGGGACGCTCGGCGCGCGCACTGGTGCTGATCGGCCGCGACGCGCCCTTGATCGAAGCGGCGGTCGCGGGCGCAGGCGTCCCGATCCGACGCGCCGCATCCATGGACCAGGCGGTGGCGCTGGCCGCGCAAGCGGCGCGCCCAGGGGATGCGGTGCTCCTTTCGCCCGCCTGCGCGAGCTTCGACATGTTCCGTGACTACAGGCATCGGGGAGAAGTGTTTCGCCTGGCGGTGGAAAGAGTCATCGATGCTGCGAAGCATTAGCCCGGGTCGAGCGCCGCTTGCCGAATACGACAGCGGCGTGCTGTGGGCGGCGCTCCTCCTGCTTACGTTCGGCATGGTGATGGTGTATTCCTCTTCGATCGCGATGGCCGAGGCGAGCAAGTTCACCGGAGGAAGTTCCGCATACTTCCTCCAGCGACACGCTCTGTTTCTCGCTGCGAGCATGTTCGTGGGGATGCTCGCTTTTCAGGTGCCCGTGCGTCTGTGGCAGCAGGCAGCGCCGTGGCTTTTCGTGCTCGGTATCGCGCTGCTCGCCCTGCTGCTCGCTCCGGGACTGGGCCGAGAAGTCAATGGCGCGCGGCGCTGGCTCTCGCTCGGGCTTGTAAAGCTGCAACCCTCCGAATTCATGAAGCTATTCGTCGTTCTCTACGCGGCCGACTACACGGTGCGCAAGCTCGCCCTGATGCACAGCTTCAAGCGGGGCCTTCTCCCGATGTTTGCGGTGATGCTGGTGGTCGGCTGGCTCTTGCTGCGGGAGCCCGATTTCGGCGCTTTCGTGGTGATCACGGTGATCGCCACGGGGATCCTGTTCCTCGGCGGCATGAACGGCAAGTGGTTTGCGGGTTTGCTCGTGATGATGGCGGCGGGCTTCGTCGGACTGGTCCTGTCCTCCCCGTACCGCATGCAGCGGATTTTCGGCTTCATGGACCCCTGGTCGGATCCGTTCGGCCGCGGCTACCAGCTTTCGCACGCGCTGATCGCATTCGGCCGCGGCGAATGGTTCGGCGTCGGATTGGGGGCGAGCGTCGAGAAGCTCCTCTATCTCCCAGAAGCGCATACCGACTTCCTGCTCGCGGTGATCGGCGAAGAGCTGGGATTTGTGGGGGTGATCGCGGTAATCGCGCTCTTTTCGTGGCTGGTGCTGCGGGCATTCGCCATCGGCCGCCAGGCGGTGGCCCTAGAGCACCCGTACCCGGCGCTGGTCGCTCAAGGGATCGGGGTGTGGATCGGGGTGCAGTCGTTCATCAACATGGGCGTGAACATGGGCGTGCTGCCCACCAAGGGCCTCACCCTTCCGTTCATGAGCTTCGGCGGGAGCGGCCTGCTCGCGAATTGCCTGGCGCTTGCGGTGCTGCTCCGAATCGATTGGGAAAATCGCCAACTCATGCGAGGGACAGCGGCGTGAAGCCATCATGGCGCGAACCATCATGATCGTGGCGGGTGGAACGGGGGGACATGTCTTCCCCGGTCTCGCCGTGGCCGACCACCTGCGCAAGGCCGGCTGGCGCGTGGTGTGGCTCGGGGCGAAGACGGGCATGGAAGCGACGCTGGTCCCCAAGCACGGCTACGACATGGCCTGGGTAAGTTTTTCGGGCGTGCGGGGCAGAGGGGCGCTGGCGTTTTTTTTCCTGCCGCTCAGGCTGCTCGTCGCTTTCTGGCAAAGCGCGCTCGCGATCTTCGCGCATCGCCCGGACGTGATCCTTGGCATGGGCGGCTATATCTCGTTTCCCGGCGGCATGATGGCGGCGCTCCTCGGAAAGGCGCTCGTCGTCCACGAACAGAACGCCATCCCCGGCCTTGCCAATAAAGTACTTGCCGGAGTCGCCGACCGGGTTTTGTGCGCATTTCCCGGAGCGCTCAAACGCGCAACGTTGACCGGCAACCCGGTGCGGCCTGAGATCGCAGCGATTACAGCCCCGGAGAATCGCTACGCTGAGCGCTCGGGCCCGCTTCGCGTGCTTGTCGTCGGCGGCAGTCTCGGTGCCAAGGCGCTCAACGACGTCGTCCCCCGCGCCCTTGCACTCATTACCGGCCAGCCGCGGCCGCTCGTGACCCATCAGTCGGGCGCGCAGCATGTCGATTCGCTACGGCACGCCTACTCCGCAGCCGGCGTATCCGCGAACACGCCCGCCTTCATCGAGGACATGGCCGCGGCCTATGCAGAGGCGGACCTCGTCGTGTGCCGCGCCGGAGCGACCACGGTCGCGGAGATCGCCGCCGCCGGCGTAGCGAGCGTCTTGGTTCCCTACCCGCACGCGGTGGACGACCACCAGACGGCCAACGCGCGCTTTCTCGCCGACGCGGGGGCCGCGATCCTCGTGCCGGAAAGCGAGCTCAGCGCCGAGCG
>DATHHZ010000065.1:0-2088 GCA_035316965.1 Burkholderiales bacterium
GCGATCGTGCTGCTGCCGTTCATCGTGCCCACCGCGCTCTCCGCCATCGCGTTCTGGTGGATCTACGATTCGCAGTTCTCGGTGGTGAGCTGGACGCTTGCGAAGATGGGCCTGATCGACCGGTACATCGATTTTCTCGGCGAGCCCTGGCTCGCGCGGCTTTCGGTGACCGCGGCGAACATCTGGCGGGGGGTCCCGTTCGTGGCGATTTCCCTCCTCGCGGGCCTGCAGACCATTCCGCCGTCGCTCTATGAAGCCTCCTCGATCGACGGCGCGACGCCCTGGCAGCAGTTCTGGAACGTCACGCTGCCGCTGCTCACGCCGATCATCGCGGTGGTGATGACCTTCAGCGTGCTCTTCACGTTCACGGATTTCCAGCTCATTTACGTGCTCACGCGCGGCGGGCCGCTCAACGCCACTCACTTGATGGCGACGCTCTCGTTCCAGCGCGGCATCCCCGGCGGCGCGCTCGGCGAAGGCGCCGCGCTGGCGATGCTGATGGTGCCGTTTCTGCTGGCGGCGATTCTGTTCTCGTACTTCGGATTGCAGCGCCGTGCCTGGCAGCAGGGCGGCAGCGACAAGTGACGATCGCGACGACAGTAAGCGATCGTCATCCCCGCGAAAGCGGGGATCCAGTATTTGTACATCGCCTGGACTCCCGCGAAAGCGGGGATCCAGTATTTGTACATCGCCTGGACTCCCGCTTGCGCGGGAGTGACGAAACGGTATGAGCGCGCGCGCCGAAGATTCCCGCGGAATGGGCTACCTCGAATCCTTGCCGCGACGCTGGGTGACGCTCTACATCCCGCTCGGGGTGTTCCTGTTCGTGCTGCTGTTCCCGTTCTACTGGATGGTGATGACCTCGTTCAAGTCGAACGAGGAGCTGGTGTCGAAGGCGGCGAACCCCTTCTGGATCGTCAAGCCGACGCTCGATCATTTCGAGAAGCTGCTGCTGCGCACCGAGTATCCGCAGTGGCTGTGGAACACGATCCTCGTCTCGGTGGTGGCGACCTTCATTTCGCTATTCGCGGCAGTGCTCGCCGCCTACGCCATCGAGCGGCTGCGGTTCAGGGGCTCGCGCCAGGTCGGGCTGTCGATCTTCTTCGCCTACCTCGTCCCGCCGTCGATCCTGTTCATCCCGCTCGCGCTCATCGTGTTCAAGCTGGGGCTGTTCGACTCGGTGTGGGCACTCATCCTCACCTATCCCACGTTCCTGATACCGTTCTGCACCTGGCTGCTCATGGGCTATTTCCGCACCATTCCGTACGAGCTGGAAGAATGCGCTCTCATCGACGGGGCGACGCGCTGGCAGATCCTGGTGAAGATCATGCTGCCGCTGGCGGTGCCGGGACTGATCTCGGCCGGGATCTTCGCCTTCACGCTGTCGTGGAACGAGTTCATCTACGCGCTCACCTTCATCTCGTCATCGGAGAACAAGACGGTGCCGGTCGGTGTGATCACCGAACTGGTCGAAGGCGACGTCTATCACTGGGGCGCGCTGATGGCGGGTGCGCTGCTCGGCTCGCTGCCCGTGGCGATTCTCTATTCGTTCTTCGTCGAGTATTACGTGTCCGGCATGACCGGAGCGATCAAAGAATGAACCACCTGGATTTCAAGGGACGCACCGCAGTCGTCACCGGCGGGCTGCAAGGCATAGGGGCGGCGATCGCGAAGCGGCTCAGGGCCTCCGGCGCGAGGATCCGCGTCTGGGACGCGGCCGCGAAAACAGGTGCGGTCGATGTTTCGGATGCGGGAGCGGTCGAGCGCGCGACGCAGAAGGCCCTCGCCGACCTCGGCAAGATCGACGTCCTCGTCAACAACGCGGGCATCGCGGGCTTGAACTTGCCCACGGTCGACTACCCGGTCGAGGAATGGGAGCGCGTGCTGCGCATCAACCTCAGCAGCCAGTTTCTGTGCTGCCGTTCCGTCGCCCCGCACATGGTGAAACGCAAATACGGGCGCATCGTCAACATCGCCTCGATCGCGGGGAAGGAAGGCAACCCGAATGCTGTCGCCTACAGCGCGTCCAAGGCGGGAGTCATCGCACTTACCAAATCGCTCGGGAAAGAGCTTGCGCAGACAGGCGTT
>DATHHZ010000066.1:0-8118 GCA_035316965.1 Burkholderiales bacterium
ACATCGGCAACGTGGTGGATCACACCCCGCCGTGCACCTGGCCTTCGACGCTGGTGTGATCCACCACGTTGCCGATGTCGTCCACGGTCGCGTAGTTGACCACGTCTGTGGTCCCCGTTTCCGGATCGATCTTCACCTCCGCGATATGGCAGCCGTTCGGGAAGGTGGCGCCGAAGCTGCCCTCTGCGACACAGTCCATGGGATGCGGCGATTGTGTCGCGAGTTTCTTCGCGAGATCGAAGAAGCCGATCGACTTGCTGCCGGTTTTGAATTTCCCGTCCTCATATTCGACGGCGTCCGCGCCCAGGGCCTCCGCGGCGAGCGGCTTCGCCGTTTCGATTAGTTTGGCCACGAGGAGCTTGACTGCGCTCCCCGCGCCGTAGAGCGAGCGCGAGCCGCCGGTGCCGTTGCCGACGACAGCCAGGTCGAGGTTGCCCTCGTGGATACGTATGCGCTCGCCTGTCACGCCCAAGCCTTCGCTGAGAATGCGCACGAACGCGGTCTCGTGGCCCTGGCCAGTGGACTGCGACACGCAGCTCACGTGCAGAACGCCCGACGCGTCGAAGCGCGCGTACGCCTGGTCCTTGGGCGCAACACCCGCCGCGCTCGCTTCGAGGAAGGTCGCGATGCCGATGCCGCGCAGCCTGCCTTCGCGCTTCGAGCGCTCGCGCCGCTCGGGGAAACCTCTCCAGTCGGCGAGCTCCAATGCCTTGTCCATGACCTTTTCGAACTCGCCGCAGTCGTAGGTCGTGCCGTTCGCGGTTTTATAAGGCATCGCCTCCGGCGGAATGAAATTCTTGCGGCGCAGCGCGATCGGGTCGAACCCGTGCTCGGCGGCGGCACGGTCGACCAGCCGCTCGATCGCGCAGGCGATGTCGGGCCGCCCCGCACCGCGGTACGCCGAGACCGGAACGGCGTTCGAGTAGGCGCAGAGCGTATGCGCGAACATCGCCGGAATGCGGTACACGCCGCCCATGGTGACGGTGATATTGCGCGTGCCGATTTGTGGACCGAAGGGGGTTGAAAAGGCGCCGAGGTCCGCCGTGTCCTCGAAGCGCAACGCGAGGAATCTGCCTTCACGGTCGAGCGCGAGCTCTCCGGTCAGCGTGAGCCCGCGCCCGTGGTTGTCGGAAAGGAAGACCTCCGAGCGCGTGGCCACCCATTTCACCGGGCGGCCGAGCTTTTGCGCGGCGAGCATCACCGCGACGTGCTCGGCGTAGGAATAGCTGCGGATGCCGAAGCTTCCGCCGACGAGCTCCGTGATGACGCGGATCCTTTCCGGCGGCAGGCCGGTCGCCGACGAAAGAAATCCGCGCATGCCGTTCAATCCCTGGCTCGGGGAATAGACGGTGAAAACGCCGCTTGCCGCGTCGGCGCTCGCGAGAAAGGCGCGCGGCTCGATCGGGTTGCCGACGAGACGCTGGCTGCGCACCGTGAGCCGGGACTTCAGCGCCGCGCCGGCGAACGCCGCTTCCACCGCCGCGCGGTCGCCCGATTCGTATTCGAAGGCGAGGTTGCCGGGGATGTCCGCATGCAGCCGCGAGGCGGAGGCAGCCGTCGCCGACTCGAAACCGACCGCCGCGGGCAGATCGCGGTACTCGACCGCGATGTCTTCGGATGCGTCCTGGGCGAGCGCCGCGGAATCGGCGACGATGAGCGCGACGGGCTGGCCGACGTAGTGGACCTTGCCCTGGGCGAGCGCCGGCCAGAAGGGCTTTCTCTGCTTCTGTCCGCCTACGCCTTCGTAAGGCACGCCGCCCGGGAGCGACTTCCATCCGGAAGCGGCATAGTCGGCCCCGGTGAGCACGAGATGCACGCCTGGCCGTGCGACCGCGGCCTCGACGTCGGTTGAGACGATCTCTGCGTGTGCTCGATCGGAGCGCAGGAAGAAGGCGTAAAGCTGGCCCGGGAGATTCCAATCCGCGCTATAGCGACCCTTGCCCTCGAGCAGGCGCGCGTCTTCGCGGCGTATTGTCTTTTCGGTCACGGATCGGGGAGACGGTGCGCGCGCAAAAGGCGCAATTGTCTCAAAAGCCCGGCGGCGTGCAAACCTTCGCGGCGCGCTTTACCCACTCGCAAACAGCCGCGTCAGCTCTTTCACTTCGCCGGAAGGATTGACGAACTGGCAGCCCCAGCGCTGCGCGCTCGCGCCGTCGGCGAGCGCCAGGGGCCGGCAATGCCGCACTTCGAGATCCACGCTCACGGCGCCTTTTCCCGGGCGCTCGATTTGCCAGCCCTTGATCAGCGTGCCCGGCGCCGGGACGAGGTAGGCGCCGCGCACGAGGAGTCCCAAGCCGCCCTCGCTGATGTCCATGATCTGTCCTTCCAGCGCCACCCCGGCTCCGGCAGGAATCGCGCAGTGCACGGGCATATCCAGCGGCACCGGCGCGCGCGGATGCGCGCGCTGCTGGCGGCTCACGGTGACCTTGGGGAAGCCCATGCGGATCGCGCGCGTCCCCTCCTCGGTGACAAGCACCGGATCGGAGGCGGGGAATTCGATGTACATCCCGCCGAACTCGGCGACGAAGGTCACCTGCTGGCGCTCGAGCAGCGCCGGGATCGCACTCCCGCCTGACAAGGTCTCGACCACGATGTACTGCCTCATCGGGTCGATCAAGCGCAGCTTCCACCGCGAGTCGGCGCCGCCGGCGAGAAGCGCCGCGAGCGGCTCGCGTCGCGCCATGAGCGCGCTCAGCACGCGCTCGACCTCGTCGCTCGAAGTGGACACGAGGCCCGGGGAAAGGGTGATTGCGCGCGGGTCGGTGGAGCTCATTGCGGATCTCCCAGGAGAACCTTCACCACCAGCCCGCGCGCTTCCTCACTCCGGCGAGGGCCGACGAGGCTTCGCTCACGGTCTGCTCGACGTCGATCGCCGTCAGCCTGCCGCGGCGCTTGAGGATGCGCCCATCTACCATCACCGTGTCCACGTTCGAGGGCTGCGCCGCTTCCACGAGCATGTGCGCCGGCTCGCTGAAGACACCCAGGTTCAACTCGCGCGTGTTCACCATGATGAGATCGGCGCGCTTGCCGGCCTTGAGCGAACCCACGCGGTCGTCCACGCCCATCGAGCGCGCGCCCTCGATAGTCGCGAGCTCCAGGACGCGGCGCGCCGGCAGCTTGAATTCGTTCTCGCTGCGGCTGTTCTCGATGTTCTGGATGGCTTTCATGATCGCGAACATGTCGGCGTTCCCGGAAAGTGCCGTCGTGTCCACCGACAGTCCGACCGTGACGCCGGCCGCGAGGAATTCGCCCGTCTGCGGAAAGCCGAAGCCGATGCGCAGTTCCGTGTAGGGCGAAAAGCTCACCGGCGTGCCGGCGGAAGCGAGGGCGCGGATTTCCTCCGGGGTGACCCAGATCGCGTGGATGCACTGCACGTCGCGGGCGAGCAGGTTTTCTTTCGCGAGCGCCGCGATCTGCCCCGCGCGGGCGCGCGCGTTGCTCACGTGGATCGAGATCGGCAGGGCGAGCTTGCGCGCGGCGGCGAACTCCCTTCGGGCCGCATCGTTCGGAACCATGGACTTCGGGTCGTTGAACGCGCCGCGCCAGGCGAGCCCGAGCGACAGGAGGCCTTCATTCGAATAACTCCTCCAGTCCACCCGCTTCCGCTCGAGGTCGGCGAGGTCGATCGTCTCGCCCGCCGGGTGCGCTTGCGGCGCGCCGTAGGAGAAGCGGCCGCGGATGCCGGTTTCCTTGAGCGCGCGCAGGTTAGCGTCGGCGAATTCGGGACCGCGGATGTTGTGGCACCAGTCGTGCACGAAGGTGATGCCGCCGTTCAGCGCTTCCGCGGCGGAGAGCCGGGTGCCTTGGTACATGTCCTCGGGGAGATAGATCTTGCCGAGGGCGGCCGCAGTCGGGAAGTAGCCGTGCTCGCGCTTGTCGCCCGACATGCTGCGCAAGAGCGTGTTCCACATGTGCCAGTGCGTCTCGACGAAGCCCGGCAGCACGATCATGCCGCGGCCTTCTATCACCTGCGCCCCGCCCGCCTGAATGTTGCGGCCGACCGCGACGATCGCGCCTTGCCTCACGTGCACGTCCGCGTCGGGCAGGTCGCCCACGCTCGAATCCATGGTCATCACGTAGGGGTTGCGGATGAGGACTTCGCCCCGCTCGGGCAGCCTGGCCGACCCGCTCCCGCTCATGAGCCCGGCGCAGCCGCTCGCGCCGAGCGCGCCGAAGGCGGCCATTCCGCCGAGAAATTCGCGCCGTGTGGTGACTTTCACGTCCCCTCCCGTTTCAACCGCGGCCTATGAACGGCATCTTGGTGGCCATGATGGTCATGAACTGCACGTTGGTATCGAGCGGCAGGTTCGCCATGTGCAGCACCGCCGCCCCGACGTGGTCCACGTCCATCAGCGGCTCGGGCCTGATCTCGCCATTCGCCTGAGGAACGCCGTCGGCCATTCGCGAGGCGAGCGGCGTTCGCGCGTTGCCGATGTCGATCTGGCCGCAGGCGATGTCATACTTCCTGCCGTCGAGAGCGGTCGACTTGGTGAGGCCTGTCACCGCGTGCTTGGTGGCGGTGTAGGGCGCCGAGTTCGGCCGCGGCGCGTGCGCCGAGATAGAGCCGTTGTTGATGATGCGCCCGCCGCGCGGGGTCTGGCTCTTCATGATCTTGAACGCCTCCTGCGTGCACAGGAACATTCCGGTGAGATTGGTGTTCACCACTGCCTGCCACTGTTCGAGCGAGAGGTCTTCGAGCATGATCGAGCCGGGCGTGCCGATTCCCGCATTATTGAAGAGCACGTCCAGGCGTCCGAACCTTTCCTTCGTCGCGGCGAACAACGTCTGCACCGATTTATGCTCGGTGACGTCGGTGGGCAGGACGAGCGTGCGCTCCGGCGCTCCGGAGTCCTTCGCGGTCTCGTCGAGCTTGTCCTTGCGCCTGCCGGCGAGCGCGACGCGGTAGCCGTCTTTGAGAAAGGCGAGAGCGACCGAGCGTCCGATGCCGCTGCCTGCGCCCGTGACGATCGCAACTTTTCCGGATGAGCTCATGGGTTCGTTCCTTGAGTGTGATCAGCGTACGGCCGCGAGCTGTCTCGCCCGTTCCACGTCGTCGGCGACGCGCTTCGAAGTGGCGAGCGCGCGCTTGCGGGCGTTGGCGGCGACGGCTTCGTCGACGAGCAGGCCAGGGCCGACTTGCAGTGCAAGCTTCGACCGGGTTGCCGGGTAGGATTCGAGTAGGCGGCCGAAGGTATCGACCGAGAGCCGGTAATCGAAATACTCCTTCTCCATGCGATCCTTGGCGCGCAGCGCCTCCTGGATCCAGGTCCCCGAGCGCCGGTTCGCCGTGCGCATGTGATCGCGCAGCGCCCGTTCGCTCGACAACACCTGAATGCGATAGCGGTGGCTCGCCGCCTGGTTGCGCAGGATTTGCCTCACGGTGAGCAAGTACTCCTCGGCGGCGTCGACCAGCGCCCGGTTCGGGGAAGCGCTCATGCCGCGCAGCTCGATCACGTGCTTGTCCACTTCCTGAGCCTGGTCGTCGAGCTTCCCCACCATCCGAGCGGGGTCCTCGTGCACCGCTTCCGTTTCGACGGCGAGCGCCGCTTGCAGCCGCTCGCTGGAATCCTTCACGAGCGCGGTCACCGCTTTTTGCAGCTGGCCCTTGCGGTAAGCGCTGATGCCCCAGTAGCCCAGGGCCAACGCGATCATCAGCGCGGCTACTCCGAGGGCGGTGGTCCGCGTGGCCAATCCGGGATGCATTGCCGCCTGTGCGCCGGTCAAGGCGCGAGGTTGACGCGCGGGTATTCCATGAACGCTAGGCTAGCAAGCGAGGCTGAAGCGGTCAAACTCCCGCATCTACGCGGCGCATGCCGGTGGCATGGTGCACGACCGCCCGGCATGATTTAATGGCGGCTCCGGAGGGGAGCCGTGGTCCTGCTGCAAGTGGTCCTGTTCTTGATGATGTGCGCCGTGGCGCTCGGATGGGTGGCGCGGCACTTCAAATTTCCATACCCGATCGCGCTGGTGATCGGGGGCGCGCTGCTCGGCTTCGTGCCGCGGCTGCCGCAGCTTCAGTTCGACCCGCAGTTCCTGCTCGTGCTCGTATTGCCGCCGATTCTCTACCAGGCGGCCCTGCTCACGTCCTGGCACGAGTTCAAGGCGAACATCCGTCCCATCGGGCTGCTGGCTATTGGGCTCGTGATCGCGACCACGCTCGCCGTCGGTGCGACCCTGAAGGTTCTCATTCCCGATATACCCTGGTCCGCCGCTTTCGTGCTCGGGGCGATCGTCTCGCCCCCCGACGCAGTGGCCGCAACCGCCATTCTTTCGCGGCTCAACATCCCGCGCAACGTGGTCACCGTGCTCGAGGGCGAGAGCCTGGTGAACGACGCCTCGGGCCTGGTGATCTACAAGTTCGCGGTGGCGGCGGTGCTCACCGGCGCGTTCTCGCTGTGGCAGGCAAGCCTGGAATTCGTCGGCGTGGCGCTCGGCGGCGTCGTGATCGGCTTCCTGATGGGGCGGCTGTTCGTTTTCATCCACCGCTATCTCGGAGATGCGTTCATCGAGGTCTTGACCACGCTCGCTGTTCCCTACGTCGCCTATATCTTCGCCGAGTCGCTTCACGTGTCGGGCGTCCTCGCTGTGGTCGCGGCGGGCATCGTGCGCGGGCGTTACTCCCCGGAGATCGTCTCGGCCGAGATGCGCATCATCGCGCGCTCGGTCTGGAATCTGCTCGTATTCCTGCTGAACACCCTGATCTTCATCCTCATCGGCGTGCAGCTCTCGGGAATCGTCGCGCGGCTCACCGACTACTCGGTGGTCGAGCTCTTTTTCTACGGTACGTTCGTGAGCGCGGTCGCGATCTTCGTGCGCTTCGCCTGGGTCTATCCGGCCACCTATCTGCCGCTGGTGCTGAGGGCTTCGCGCGGCGAGCAGGTCACGCTGCCCCGGGAAGGGGAGGTGTTCATCATCGGCTGGTGCGGGATGCGCGGCATCGTGTCGCTGGCCGCCGCCCTCGCGCTGCCCCAGACGCTCGTAGACGGGAGTGCGTTTCCCGAGCGCGACCTGATCATCTTTCTCACCTTCGTCGTCATCGCGGTGACCCTCGTCCTGCAGGGGCTGACTCTGAAGCCGCTCATTCGCATGCTCAAGGTCGGCCGGGACTGGAGCCTGCAGGAGGAGCAACAGCGCGCCCAGATGGCGCTCGGCAAGGCGGCTATCGCCGCCATCGACGCCGTGGCCGCGAAAGACGGCATCTCGAACGAACTGGCCGAACGCATCCGCGCCGAATTCGCCGAGAAAATCACGCTCTCGGTGCCGGGAGGTCTGATGCTGCGGCACAGCGGCGCCGACGACGCGCGGCGTCTGAGGGACGCGGCGGTGAAGGCCGAGCGGCAGGAACTGATCCGGCTGTGGCGCGAAAACCAGATCAGCGACGAGGTGCTGCACCATATCGAGGAAGACCTCGACTACCAGGAATCGCGCATTTAGCCCGCCCGGCAAAGGAGGCTCATGATCCGCGTCGTGTTTTCCGCGCTGTTCGCGCTGGGCGTCGCGCTGCCCTGCGCGGCGCAGTATCCCGACCGGCCGCTCACGATCATCGCGGGCTTCCCCGCCGGGGGTCTTGTGGATATCGTTTCGCGCGTCGTCGCCGAGGGGATGAAGCCGAAATTTCCGAAGGGCGTCGTCGTCGTCAACAAGCCAGGCGCGGGTGGCGCCGTGGCGGTGTCCGAGGTAGTCCAGGCGAAGCCCGACGGCTATACCATCGTGCTCACGCCGCTCTCGTCGCTCGTCATCGGTCCCCAGTTGAACCGCGACCTGAGCTACAAGACTCCCGACGATTACGAGCCCGTGATCAACTTGGTCGCCTATTACCCGCTGCTCGTCGTGCGCTCGGATGCGCCGTGGAAGACCATCCAGGAGTTCGTCGCCGACGGAAAAGCGAACCCCGGGAAGATGAGGGTCGGCACGCCCGGCGAAGGCACCGCCAGCCACCTGAATCTCGAGGAGTTCATATTCCGCACTGACGCGAAGATGACGCCGGTCCCCTACTCGGGCTGGGCGCAGTCCTCGCCCGCACTTCTCGGCAAGCACATCGAGGCCGCAGTGGCGCAGCCCGGCGAGGTGAAGCCACTCGTCGAGGGCAAGCGCATGCGCGTGCTCGTCGTGTTCCAG
>DATHHZ010000067.1:0-3600 GCA_035316965.1 Burkholderiales bacterium
CCGAGGCCTTGGCGCGCGCCTGGGCGAGGCTCACGTCGCGCGCCGAGCCCAGGCCCATCTCACGGGACCTCCCTTGGCGCTTGTAACGGAAGATCCAGCTCTGGCTCTGCGTGGGGCTCACCTGCAGGTAGAGCCCGCCCCCGTCGCAGTAGTAGCCCGGGGGCATCGTCTTCTCGAGCGTCTTCGCCGAGAGCCGGTGTACTTCGCGGCCCATGCTAACCCCGTCGGCCCATCCTACCCCCTTATCTACCCACACTTGATGGCGGGACTTTGCCGGACTAACACGGACGTGTCAAGACCTCCCTTCGAACTTCATAGAGGGAAATCGGCGGTCTTGGGATAATCTGGGACTTCCTGGGACGGGTCTTGGCGGAGAGGGTGGGATTCGAACCCACGATACGCTTGCGCGTATTCCGGTTTTCGAGACCGGCACGTTCAACCGCTCCGTCACCTCTCCGGTCGGGCGGATTTTACCAGCGCGTTCAGCGTGACGGCTCGATGAGCTTGACGCCGCTCACGTAGTCTTGCAAGACCGGCGGAACATCGATGCCGCCGTCCGCACGCTGATAGTTCTCCATGATCGCGACGAGCGTCCGACCTACGGCAAGCCCCGAGCCGTTGAGCGTGTGAACGAGCTCCGGCTTGCCTTTCTCGTTGCGGAAGCGCGCTTGCATGCGCCGCGCCTGAAACGCCTCGAAGTTGCTGCACGACGAGATCTCGCGATATGCATTCTGCCCGGGAAGCCAGACCTCGATGTCGTAGGTTTTTGCCGAGGAGAAACCGGTGTCTCCGGTGCACAGCGTGACCACGCGATGCGGCAACGCTAGCTTTTTCAGGATCGTCTCGGCGTGCCCCGTCAACTGCTCGTGCGCTTCATACGATTTTGCGGGATGGACTATTTGCACCAGCTCGACCTTGTCGAACTGATGGTTGCGGATCATGCCGCGCGTGTCCTTGCCGGCGGCGCCCGCCTCCGAGCGGAAGCACGGCGAATGGCAGGCGAATTTCAGCGGCAGCTTCTCGAGCGGCACGATCTCGTCACGCACGAAATTGGTGACCGAGTATTCCGAGGTCGGGATAAGGTACAGGTCGCGGTCCTCGATCTTGAAAAGATCGCCCTTGAACTTGGCGAGGCTGGTCACGCCGTCGGCGCAGGCTCCGGTCACCATATAAGGCGTGTACACCTCCGTGTAGCCGTGCTCCACGGTGTGCGTGTCGAGCATGAATTGCGCGATGGCGCGGTGCAGGCGCGCCACCGCGCCTTTCATCACCACGAAGCGTGCGCCGGCGAGCTTCGCCGCAGTATCGAAGTCGAGGCCGCCGAGCGCGACGCCGATATCGACGTGATCTTTCGGCTGGAAGCCGAACTTGCGCGGCTCGCCCCAGCGGCGCTGCTCGACGGCGTCTTCGGGCCGGCTGCCGACCGGGACGCTCGCGTGCAGCAGGTTCGGGACCAGGGAGACGAACTCGTGCAGCTTCTTCTGCACCGCGGCGTTCTCGGCTTCCATGTGCTTCAGCTTCTCTCCCAACGCGGCGCCTTCCCGCATCAATGCAGCGGCCTGCGCCTCGTCCTTCTTCGCTTTCGCCTGGCCGACCTGCTTGGCGAGCGCGTTGCGCTGCGATTGCAGCCGCTCGGTGGCCGTCTGGATCTGCCTGCGCTTCTCCTCGAGCGCCCTGAAGGCACCGACGTCGAGGGTATAGCCGCGGGTCGCGAGGCGTTTCGCTACCGCATCGATCTCGGTTCTCAGCAACTGGATGTCGATCATTTCTTCTTGACGGCTTCGTCGCGACGGCGCAGTTCCTTCATCTTTTCCCTGATCTGTTCTTCGAGGCCACGGTCGGTCGGCTGGTACCACTTTGCCTCGGGCATGCCCTCCGGAAAATAATTCTCGCCCGCCGCGTAGGCATCCGGTTCGTCGTGAGCATAGCGATAGTCGCGTCCGACGCCCAGGTCCTTCATGAGCTTGGTGGGCGCATTGCGCAGATGAGCCGGAACCGGCCGCGACGCGTCTTCCGCTACGAAAGACCGCGCGCGATTGTACGCCTCGTACACCGCATTCGATTTCGCCGCGCACGCCAGATAGATCGCCGCCTCGGCGAGCACGAGCTCGCCTTCCGGGCTGCCGAGCCGCTCGTAAGTCTCGCAGGCGTCGAGCGCGACCCGCAGCGCACGCGGGTCGGCAAGGCCGACATCCTCGACCGCCATCCTGACCATGCGCCGGCCGATGTAGAGGGGATCGGCGCCCCCGTCGAGCATGCGCACGAGCCAGTACAGAGACGCGTCGGGGTTCGAGCCGCGCACCGATTTATGCAGGGCAGAAATCTGGTCGTAGAAAGCATCACCGCCCTTGTCGAAGCGGCGCAGGTTGCGCGCAACCGCGTTCTGCACCCAGTCGCCATCGATCTTGCTCGCCCCAGCCTGCGCCGCGGCCGTCTGGATCAATTCGAGCAGATTGAGCAAACGGCGCGCGTCACCATCGGCGAGTCCGATCAACCGGTCGCGCGCGCGCGCGTCGAACGCGAGCCCTGAGAGGGCTTCCCGCGCGGCACGGTCGAACAGCTC
Organism: Burkholderiales bacterium; assembly: GCA_035316965.1. GTDB lineage: Bacteria > Pseudomonadota > Gammaproteobacteria > Burkholderiales > SG8-39 > VBDM01. The sequence continues at coordinate 2,564 of DATHHZ010000067.1, forward strand.
TCCGAGCTCAGCTTCTGAAAGACTTTTGAGCACGTACACCGAGGTGCGCGAAAGCAGCGCCCCGATCACTTCGAAAGAAGGGTTCTCGGTCGTCGCGCCTACGAAAGTGAGCAGCCCTCGTTCGACGAAAGGCAGGAACGCGTCCTGCTGCGCTTTGTTGAAGCGGTGCACTTCATCGACAAAGAGAATGGTGCGCTTTCCGGATGTCGCAAGCGCCTCCTCGGCCCGCCGCACGGCGTCCTTGATGTCCTTTACGCCGGAGAATACTGCGGAGAGTGCGATGAACTGAGCGTCGAATGCGTCGGCCATCAGGCGTGCGAGGGTCGTCTTGCCGACTCCGGGGGGCCCCCACAGGATCATCGAATGCGGCTTGCCCGACTCGAACGCAAGTCGCAGGGGCTTGCCCGGACCGAGCAGGTGCTGCTGTCCCACGAATTTGTCGAGCGACCTGGGCCGCAGGGCTTCCGCCATCGGCGGCACGGGCGCAGGGACGGGGAATAGATCGGTCACTCGCTTGCCAAGCGAAGAGGGCTAATTGACGTCGCCTATCACGTCGGCACCCCGGGGAGGAGAGAATCGGAAGAGTCCAGGATCCAGCTTGGGGTTGTGCTCGAGCGACTCGAACCTGAGCACAGTGGTCTGACCGAAACTGTCGACTAGCTCCATGACTTCGAGACCCGCAGGACCGAAACCCATGCGGATCTTGTCGAAATTGCCTTCCTTGCCCCGGGGCAGCGCTTCGAGCCATTCGAGACCGTCCTTCACGCCCTTGTCCGCGAGCCTGAAGGCCCGCATGGCTTCGTTGTTCCCTGCGAGCAGCGCAGCCGGCGTGGAGCCGAGCGCCTGGTCGAGTTTCTTCACCGTGACCTGCTTCAGATCTTCGTCATAGATCCATACTTTGGAACCGTCTCCGACGATAAGCTGGGCATAGGGCTTCACGTAGCTCCAGCGAAATTTCCCCGGCCGAGAGAATGCGAGCACGCCGCTCGACTGTTGCAGCAGTTTGCGATTTTGATCGAAGATCTTTTGCTCGAATT
>DATHHZ010000068.1:0-2873 GCA_035316965.1 Burkholderiales bacterium
GCTGGTCGCGCGCGTCGGGGATGTCTGGAACGCCGTGGTCGGATTGCCGCTCGGCTTGCGACCCGGCGCGCACGAGCTTTCCGTGCTCGAGGGCGAGAGAACCGCGCGCGCGATCCCGTTCAAGGTCGGCAGACGCGATTACGAAACACAGCATGTGACGCTCGCGAACCGCCGCCAGGTCGAACCCGAGCCCGAGGACCTTCGGCGGATCGCGCGAGAGCAGGAATCGCTGGTCCGGGCGTTTTCGACCTTCAGCGATGCCGCCCTCGATACCCTCAGCTTCGACCTGCCGTCGGCGGGTCGCGTCTCCGGCGGGTTCGGACTGAGGCGCTTTTTCAACGACGAGCCGCGGCAGCCCCACAGCGGCCTGGATATCGCGGCTCCGGAGGGGACCCCGATCGCCGCGCCCGCGGCGGGCACCGCGATCGAGATCGGCGATTACTTCTTCAACGGGCTCACCGTGGTCCTCGACCACGGCCAGGGACTGGTGACCATGTACAACCATCTGAGCCGCATCGATGTCGCAAAGGGCGCCCGTGTCGCGCGCGGCGAGAGAATCGGCGCGGTCGGCCAAACCGGCCGGGTGACCGGCCCGCATCTGCACTGGTCGGTCAGCCTCAACAACGCGCGCGTCGATCCCGCGCTTTTTCTTTCGAGCGAAGTCCGCAAGCAGGACTCCACCGGTCTGCGTCCCGCCGCGCTCGGTGGCGCGTCGGCGGGATCCGCGCCGGTTCAATGCAGCGAGTAGGCACTCCATGAGCCTGCCAGGGAACGCCGCGAGCACGACCGATTTGGCTCCGTCGCGCCCCGATACCTTGTTCGTGGAGGCAGAGGGCGGCTCGCCCTCCGAATTTCGTTTATTCACTCATTTCCAGCCGATTTTCAGTCTCGCCCATCGACGGCCGGTTGGCTACGAGGGCTTGATCCGCGGGACCGATTCGAACGGAAAAGCCTATTTGGCGACCGAACTGCTGGCAAAGGCGCCGGCTGGCGTGCCGCGCATGCAGCTCGATCGCCAGTGCAGGGCTCTGCACGTGCGGAACTTCCGGCGGCTGGGCGATGAGGACAGCTGGCTCTTCCTGAACGTCGACCCGTACATCGCGGTCCAGGGTCTTCGGTTCGGCTCATTTGCTCAGATGCTCGAGGAAAACGGACTGCCCGCGCACCGGGTAGCCGTGGAGCTGATCGAGACGCGCGTGGATCTCGACTTCGCGGCCCTCGCGGGCGACGATCTCGCGTTCGGTCTCACCAAGCTGCCGCTTTAGGCGGGCTCGCGCGGGGCGGCACGGATCATCGTCGGAACGCGTCATATGGCATACTCGTCGTACTTCTATCGGTAACGAGAATTCCGCAGGCTTGCTGAGGCGCCGTGAACATGGTGGATCTTTCTCCGCCTCTTCTTCTTGACAAGTACTACGCACAGGGAGAACGCGGCGAGCGCGACGAGTTCAGCCTGTCGAGCCACTTCCAGCCGATCTACAGCCTCGCCCATCGCCGTCCCGTCGGTTACGAAGGCCTGATTCGCGCAGTCCATTCCGCGAGCGGAAGGCGCGTCGACCCTCTGGAGCTGTTCAGCAAGGCGCCTCGAGGCGAGGAGAGGATACGCCTCGACCGCCAATGCAGGGCTCTGCATGTTCGGAACTTCCAACGGCTCGGCAACACGCGCAGCTGGCTGTTTCTCAACGTCGATCCGCAGGTCGCCTCGGAAAGTCTCCGGTACGCGCCTTTCTTCCTGAAGATGCTGCAGTCGAACGGATTTCCGACGCACCGGGTGGCGGTGGAGCTGATCGAGACGCCGTTCGAGGACGAGACCCACCTGGGTGCCGCGGTCGAGCACTACCGCAAGCTCGGTTGTCTCATCGTGATCGACGATTTCGGCGCGGGGTACTCGAACTTCGACCGCATCTGGCGGTTGAGGCCGGACATCGTCAAGATCGACCGCGAGATGACACGCCGCGTGACGATCGAGCCGCTCGCGCGGCGCATGTTCACCGGGATCATCTCGGTGCTGCACGAGGCGGGCGCGCTCGTGTGCGTGGAAGGAATAGAGACCGAGGCCGAGGCGGTTTGTGCGATCGACGCCAACGCCGACCTGATGCAGGGCGACTATTTCGCACCCGGAAGCGCCATGCTGCCGCCGGAGAACGCGCGCAGCGACGTGTTCGCCCGGCTGATCGCAGGTCATCGCGCGGATTTCGCCGGGTTCCAGAAGCGTCAACACGCCCGGCTCGTTCCCTATCTGGCCACGCTCAAGAACGCGGTGCAAGACCTCTCCCTCGGCGCAAAATTCCAGCCGGCCGTTCAAGGGTTGCTGAAGCTCCACAGCGCGCAGCGCTGCTATCTGATCGGCAGCGACGGATTGCAGATCGGTGCGAACGTGGACGCTGAAAGCAACGTGTATTCCAGCGACCCGCGCTTCGAGGTCGTGCAACCCACCGAGGGCACCGACTGGCAGACCAAGGACTATTTCCGCCGTGCTATCGAGGCTCCCGGAAAGGCCCAGATCACGCGGCCCTATCTCTCGGTCACCGGTCCCAAGCTCTGTGTGACCCTTTCGTTCGCTTTCGAGGCGTCCGACGGGTCGCAGCAGGTGCTGTGCGTCGATCTCGACTTTGCCGCGCTCGCCGGCGAGGACGTCGCGTTCGGCGGGAGCAGTTTACACACCTAGGGCCCGGCGAAGCCGCAACGTCGGCCGCCGATCGGGCCGCCACGATGCCCGCGCGAATCGGCGTAACATGGGGTCGCAGTCCAACGACAAAGGAGGAGCGATGAAACCAGAGCTGAATCTGCTCGTGTGGGCGGTGGTGCTGACTGTTGTGCAGATGCTGGTGGCGGCGCAGGGCGCGATGAACCAGGTCGGCTTCATGAGGCTC
>DATHHZ010000069.1:0-5421 GCA_035316965.1 Burkholderiales bacterium
ATCGGAGCCAGTCTAGTGGTAAATTAGTCACGCGCCGCAGCAAAACTTGACGTCGCGGTACGCCGTAAGCGCGCCCGTTGTCGGACTGGGCGCGTGTCGGGCGTCCTTGGAACATCAATCAGGAGGAGACCGGATGATGAAGATGTTGCCCATTGCCCTGAGTGCTGCAGCGCTGGCCGCTGCCGCGCCGTGCATCACCCAGGGACAGTCGAATGTTGCGAAGCCCGCAGCCAAGCCCGCGCCGTCGAAGAGCGGCCACCTCGCTGTCAACGGACTCAACTACTACTACGAGATCCACGGCACTGGCGAGCCGCTGCTGCTGCTGCACGGCGGCCTTGGCTCGATCGACATGTTCCGGCCCATGCTGCCTGCCCTGGCGGACGGCCGACGGGTGATCGCGGTCGACCTTCATGGCCACGGCCGCACCGCGCTCGGCAATCGGCAATCGGCAGATCGACCTGCCCGACATGGGTGACGACATGGCGAAATAATCGTACGCCGATATTTCATCTTGCAGCGCGATACAAGCGCCGCAGCAGTGGGACGGAAACCACCGCCAGGGTCAGAATCCCCAGGGAGCCCGCGATCGGCCGCTCGAAGAACGCGAATATCCGCCCGTCCGCCTTGATCATGGAGCTGATGAAGTTCTCCTCCAGCATGGCGCCGAGCACCATGCCCAGGATCGCCGGTGCGACCGGGAAGCCGTTCTCTTCCATGACGTAGGCGACCAGACCGAAGGCGAGCATCAGCACCACGCCGAAGATCGAATTGTTGATGGCGAACGAACCGACCACGCAGAAAAGCAGGATCACCGGCATCAGCACTTCGCGCGGCGCGCGCAGCATCTGCTTGGCGCCCTTGATCGCAGCGACGCCCAGCGGCAGCATCAACAGGTTGGCGAGGATGAACACTAGGAAGATGGCGTAGATCTGGGGAGCGTTGTTCATGAAGATCGTCGGCCCGGGGTTCAGGCCCTTGATGTACAGCACGCCGATCACGATCGCGGTGATCGAATCGCCCGGGATGCCGAACACCAGCGCCGGGATCCACGCGCCCGCGAGCGCGCTGTTGTTGGAGGCGCCGGCCTCGATGATGCCCTCGATGTGGCCGGTGCCGAACTTTTCAGGCTCCTTGGAGAAGCGCTTCGACATCGCATAGGACATCCACGCCGCGATGTCGGCGCCCGCGCCGGGCAGCGCGCCGATCGCGGTGCCGAGCACGCTGCCGCGCAGCGTCTGCACGGGATAGCGCTTCGCGAGCGTCCACATGCCGCGGAACACGTTGCCAATCTTCGTCTGCGCCATTTCCCAGGGCTCATCGATCGAGCCGATATTGCGGATGATTTCCGACACCGCGAACATGCCGATCATGATCGGGATCAGCGTAAAGCCGCCGGCGAGCTCGGCGTTGCCGAAAGTGAAGCGCGGGAACCCGGCCGGATTGTCGAGGCCGATCGCCGAGACGAGCAGGCCGAACAGGAGCGACACGATGCCTTTCAGCGGATTGGCGTGGGCGAGGAACACCGCGCTGAAAAGTCCGAGCACCACCAGCCAGAAGTACTCGAACGACGAGAACTTGAGCGCCACCTCGGCGAGCGCGGGCGCCGCCGCGATCAATACCGCGGTGCCGAAGAGCCCGCCAATGACCGAGAACACCAGCCCCGCGCCGAGCGCGAGCTCGCCCTGACCTTTCTTCGTCAGCGCGTAAGCTTCATCGGTATAGGCGGCCGACGCCGGCGTTCCCGGCATCCGCAACAGGCAGCTCGGGATGTCGCCCGCAAAGATCGCCATCGCGGTCGCCGTGACGATCGACGCGATCGCGGGAACCGGCGGCATGAAGAAGGTGACCGGCACGAGGAGCGCTGTCGCCATCGTCGCGGTGAGGCCCGGCACTGCGCCCACGAAGAGACCAAAGGCCGCCGACGCGAGGATGACCCAAAGCACGTATGGGTCGAAGACCAGCGCGAATGCTTGAGCTAGAACGCCCATCGTTCGAGCACGCCCCAAGGCAGCGGGACGCGCAGCACTTTGTAAAACGCCAAATGGATGACCAAGGTACTGAGAATCGATACCGCAACGGTCAGGCGCCACGACGCGCCGAGCGCGCGCATCCACACCGCGAGGATCAGGATCGCCGTGATATGAAAGCCGAGCGCGTCTGCGAGCAGGATGTAGGCGACGAGCCCTGCGAGGACCGTGGCAACCGCGCGGCGCGGGCGCTGCCGCTGCATCCACTGCGGCATTGCAAAGAGCGGCGCGTGCTCACGCAAGCCGGCGCGAACGAGAAGCGCACCGCAGATTGCGAGACCGATGGCGATCAGCCCGGGAAACCACGCAGGACCGAATTTCTGGCCCGGCATGGCGGGAAACCCCTGGATATGCCAGAGGATGAGCGCGGCAAGTGCGACCAGCGCCGCGCCGGTCAGCGCATCGTTGACTTTTATTTGGCCAGCCCTACCGCTTTGAGCGCCGCTCCGAGGTTCGCGTCCGACGCAGCCATGAACTTGGCCGTTTCCTGGGGATCGGCCCAGAGCACGCCGAATCCGCGACTCGCCATGAAGTCCTTGTACTCCTTCGAGTCATAGACTTTTTTCAGGGCGGTGACGAGGGTACGCTGCGCGTCGGCGGGAATTCCTTTCGGGGCGGCAATCACACGCCAGGCTGCGATCTGCCAGTTGGTGCCCAGCTCCTGCTTGAGCGTCGGCAGGCCCGGGTAAAGCGCGGGCGGGCTTGCATCCATGATGGCGAGCGCGCGCACCTTGCCCGCGTCGATCATCGAGCGCGCTTCCGGAAGCGAGCACGGCACGACGTCGACGCCGCCGGCGACCATGTCCTGCAACCCGGGCGCGGCGCCGTTGGACGGGACCCACGGCAGCGCATTCGGATCGATTCCCTGGTCCTTGAGGAGCCCGGCGATGGCGAGATGCCAGATACCGCCCTGCCCGGTGCCGGAGGCCTTCATCTTCCCCGGATTGGACTTGATGGCCTGGAGCAGATCCTTCATCGACTTGTAAGGCGAGTCGGCGCGCACGTTGACGCCCGCGGGATCCGCATTCACCAGCCCGATGGGCGTGTAGTCGGTGTGCCTGAGCTGCGTGAGACCCACGTGGTGCATCATCGTGATCTCGACCGTGATCAGGCCGAGCGTGTAGCCGTCGGGCGCCGAAGACGCGATCGCCTGGTGGCCGACCACGCCCGAGCCGCCGGTGCGGTTCACCACGTTCACCGGCTGCTTGAGCTCCTTCTCCAGCAGGCTTCCGATGATGCGCGCCGTCGCATCGGTGCCGCCGCCCGCGCCCCAGGGCACGATGAGCTGGATCGGGCGCTGTGGATACTGGGCAAAAGCGGACGATGCGGCGAACAGAAATGCCGCAAGCAATAGTTTTCGCATGACCCCTCCTCCGTTCAGGTACGGGCATTGTAAACGCGGCGCGAGCGTAAGATTGGCCATCCAATGCTTAAGACTTAGCTCTCGCAAACCGGCAGCATCAACGCCTGGAGCACCTCGCTCGTCGCGCGGTTCTGCACGAATGCGGCCACCCCGAGGTTCTTCGCGTTGGCGCCGCGCAGGAGCGGCAGCGCGCGCTTCTCCTCGAGCTTGAGGCTTTCGCCGAAGCCGATCGGGCCGATCCATTCGCGCACCACGAAATCGTGCTCGAGCCGCTTGCCGCGGTTCTCGCCGGCGGCCACGTCGCTCGCGAGCTTGTTCTCGTAGGCGGCCAGGTACACCGCGGCGTTCTTTTGCTCGGTCGCATCGATGAGCATCGCGGAAAGCTCCGCGTGGATGACATCGGGTGCCACCGCGCGGATCGCGAGCGCGATCCTCGCGCGCGCCGGGCGGGAATTGATGCGCATCACCTGCTCGGAAAATTCGCCGCCCGACCAGCGGCGGAAGTCCCGTCCCTGCAGCAGCACCTGCGGAGTGTAGACGATCACCGGGCGCTTCATCTGCGCGAGCTTGCGTTGCCGCACGGAAAATTCGCCTTTGGCGAACGGGTCCTTCCAGCCGATGTAGTCCCAGTAGTCGACGTGGAGCGCGAGCGGCACCACCTGATCGGGCCTGAAGCCCTGGGCGAAGAGCGAGGACAGCCAATGATCCGCCGCGGGACAGCTGTCGCAGCCCTCTGACGTATACAGCTCGACCAGCGCGGTCGTGTGCGGCCCGGTGTAGGTCGAGCACGCCGGATCGGCGGCGCGCGCCGCGAAGGCGACCGCCGCCGCGATCGCGGCAAGAAAATGTCTCGATTTCATGCTTTCTTCCGTCGGCGGGATAGGCCCTTCCTTCCAACGGCGCATGGTACACGCAACCGCGGCGGAGGACCATTTGCGGCACTGGCTGACGGCCTTCATAATCGCCGCGCCCGCCCATGGATTCCTCCGTAACCCGCATCTTCGCGCCCTTCTACTCGAGCGCGTTCAGCTGGAATTTCGCGCTCGGGATGACGCAGCTGCTGATCCCGCTCTATGCGCGGGAGCTGGGTTATTCCGGTGTCGAGATCGGCAGCCTGATCGCGCTCCCCATCGTCGTGCAGATGATCTTCAACCTCATCGGCGGAGCATGGACCGACCGCCTCGGCGGTATGAACATTTCCCTGGTCGCGTTCGTGGCCACCGCCGCGGCCGGATTCATGTTCGCCGCATCGTCGAGCTTCGCGGGCCTGTTCGCCGCGCAGATCATGATGATCGTGGCGCGCGCCGTCTATTGGCCGGCGAGCTGGACGCTCGTGAGCCAGCTTCCCGGAGAGCGCGGCAGCTTGATGGGGACGCTGAACGCAATCACGAGCTTCGGCCAGATCGCCGGTACGGTCTGCGCCGGGATGATCATCGCAGGCTGGGGTTTCGGCGCGGGTTTTTGGACCGTGGCTGCGATGGGCGTTCTCTCTCTTGCCTTCGGACTCGCGTTCCGCTACGCGCCCCCGGCCCGGGAGAAGGCCCCGCTCCCGGTGCTTGCGGGCTACCGAATGCTGCTCGGCCGGCGCTCGATCTATTACGGCATCATGTGCGCCTACATCTCGGCGCTGCCGTTCTCATTGAGCGTCTCGTTTTATCCGATCCTGCTGATCGAGCAGGGGTTCGGCTCGGAAGCGGCTGGCTGGCTCGTCGGAATGCGTCCCCTGGGTGCGATTGCAGCGGGCGTCGTGCTCGCGCGCTTCGTGAAGCACGCGGACGACTCCTCCGTGCCGCTTGCCTCGGCCCTGGCCGTCGCGGCCTCGGTTGGCCTGGTCGCCCTTTTCACGAACCCCGCGATCATCGCGTTCTTCCTCTTCGGCGTGGGACTCGGCTCGGGCGTGATGACGATTTATTTCCAGATCCTTGTGAGCACCTTGTCGTCCGGCGAAACCCGCGGATCGGCGATGGCGCTCGCCGGGATGGGGTGGAGCATCTCGCACATCTCGACGCCTCTCGTCATGGGCGCTCTGAA
>DATHHZ010000070.1:0-3147 GCA_035316965.1 Burkholderiales bacterium
GACGACATCTGCGATTTCGGCACCTTCGGCCCACCCAATGTGCTCGCGGAGATCAACACGATCCCCGCCGCGCAGACGACGACCACAATCCCCTGCGGCCCTTAGCTGAACGGGCGTAACCGAGCGAAAACCGGGCGCGGCCTCCGCCGCGCCCGGTTCGCTTTCCGCCCCCTATTTCTTCAGGTTCCTGTAGATCATCTCGACGAACTTCTCGGGCGCAAGTAACCCCTTGCCCCAGACTTCGTCGTACTTCGCGGTGGGCTCGGAGGCGATCACCTGCTCCAGCGTCTTGCCCGTCTTGATTTGCCCCCGGATGTTCCCGGAAACCGCCGCCAGCATGTCGCGGTACGCCTTGAGATCGGCCTTACTCGCGAGCGGGCCGTGCCCGGGGATGATCTTCGTGTCGTCGCCCGCAGTCTTGAGCACTCCATCCACCGCGGCGAGCACGCCGGCCACAGTGCCGCCGCTCGAGGTGTCGATGAACGGGTAGAGCTTGTTGAAGAGGGTGTCGCCCATGTGGACGACGTTGCTCTTCCCGAACCGGACGATGCTGTCGCCGTCGGTATGGGCGCGCGGAACGTGGGTCACCAGCAGCTCGTCGCCGTTGAGGCGGAAGGTGATGTCGCGCGTGAAGGTCGCGACCGGCAGCGCGACTTTCGGCTCGGGCTTGGTCTTCATCCCAAAAAACTCGATGAAGCCTTCGGTCGACAGACGCTTCCTCACGTTCTCGTGCGCGACGATGATCGCGCCCGCCTTGCCCAGGTTCTCGTTGCCGCCGGTGTGATCGAAGTGCCAGTGAGTGTTCAGAACGAACTTGACTGGCTTGGAGGTGAGCTTGGCGATCGCCGCCTGGATCTTGGGCGTGAGCGGCGCGAACTGGTCGTCGATCACGAACACGGCGTCCTCGCCGACCGAAACGCCGAGGTTCCCGCCTTCGCCGGTCATCATGTATACGGTGTCGGCGAGCTTCTCGGTCTGGATCTCAACCTTGGAGAAGTCCTGCTGGGCCGAAGCCGCAGCGGCGAAGAGCGCTGCGGTGCAAACTGCAAGGACGCGAAGAAAATAAGTTCTCACCGGTCTGGTCCTTTGGCTGGGTTGGGATCTCTTATTCGACGTACTTCGGCGACTTGGGGATGCCCGCGCTCTGCGCCTTGTCGTGGTTGATCCAGAGCTGCGCCTTGCTCGCCTCGAGGAGCGCGGCGACCTTCTCCATCGACTGTACGCTCTGCTCCTTGCTGAAATTGTTGGCCGGGACGCGCCGGTTCACCCAGTTCTCCTGGAAGTGCGTCATGTCCCCCGACAGCACCACCGGGCCGCGCTTCGGCAGCCGTACCAGCAGCGACTGGTGGCCGGGCGTGTGGCCCGGCGTTGAGAGGATCATCACCGACGCGTCGCCGAAGACGTCGTAGTCGCCGTTCAGTTTCATGACGGGGTTCGCGCGCAGCTTATCGTAGGTGGACGGATCGAAGCCGAACTTCGACGGGCTCGCGCCGAACGCCGCAGCGTATTCCGGCTCCTGCATGTAGAGCGTCGCCTCGGTGAAGTAGTTGGCGTTGCCGACGTGATCGCCGTGCGTGTGCGAGAACGCGATGTGCGTCACGTCTTCGGGCTTCACGCCGATCTCGCCAAGCTGCGAGGCGAGCGTTTTGCCGACGATCGAGCGGATCGCGCCGCCGCCCCGCACAACGCCGCCGGGCGTGGAAGCGATCGAATCCGAAAGCCCCGAATCCCACAGCATCAGGCCCTTCGCGTGCCTGATCAGATAGCACTGGTCGCTGAATTCGAAATATTTGCCGACGTTGAATCCCGGCGACCAGCGCGACAAATCGTTGGTCTGATTTTCACCGCAGTCGAATACGTACATGTGCTGCACGCCGCTCCGGCCCTCGCCCGACATCTGCGCGCAGGCGGCCAGCCCTGCGGCGAAAAGCGCGCAGGACCCCATGCGAACCCGGGTGTTCATCGAAACATTCACGGCAACCTCCTCGGCGGGTGGCAAGTCGAATTTCCGAACACAGTCATAAACATTGCGCGCTTGTGGTTATTTCGGAGGAGGCATTTTAAATCAACCGGCTCGCAGCGGGCGCACCAGCCGCCCGTTGTGCAGCGCGTCACCGCTTCATCGCGTATGAATCAATTGGCATATTTCATTGTCATGATTTCCCTCCGTCCTTATCATGATTTCCCTCTGGTGTTTCGAACTCTCGCGGCGGTAGAATCTACGCGTCCGCCGGTTTGAAATTCTTCCCACATAATGTTCCCGAGGATGACCAGAACGGGTGGACCGCAGTTCGCCTTGCAATGAACAAATAATCGATATTCCATTAACAACAACGCTGGATAACGCTGAGAAAGGAGTTGACATGCGCAGCAGATTCGATCGATTTAGTTGGTTGCCCGTGGCTGTCTTATTCGCGCTGGTACTTACCCTGCCTACGCTTGCAACAGCCCAGACCCGAGGAAATCCGATCTGTGCCGGCGAGGACGTCTTCTTCAACCCCGGTAATGGCGAAAATATCGTCGTGCCTTCGGGCTTCGAGGTTTCGGTCTTCAAGAGCGGCCTGAACTTCCCGACTGCCGTTGCGTTTCGCGGCAACAGGCAACGTTTCGAGGTGTTCGTGCTGGAGTCGGGGCACGGCCTGCCGAGCCGGTGCAACGACGAAACGAGTTCTGTCGTCGGGGGTGAGTTCTCGGCCACCAACCCTTTCACACCCGACATCCTGGTGTTTGACCAGAGCGGGAACCGGATCCGTGGCCCTCTCGCCAAGCCCACGGCAAGCGGCGGAGGTCTCCAGCCGCACGGCCCGGCGATCGACATCGCGTTCGAGAATGGCTTCAATGGCGGGCGACTGTTCGCCACGGACTCAAACCAGGCCATTCGGGCCGTTGGGTTGCAAAACAACAGCTCGCGCATCGTGACCGTCAATCCCGTGACCGGGCAGGTTACCCCGTTCATCAGCGGTCTGCCCACGGGAGACCACCCGGCGGAACAGATCACCTTCAAAGACGGCTGGATCTACTGGTCTCAAGGGTCGACGACCAACTCCAGCGTGGTCGGTCGTGACAACGGCGGTGGCGCCAACCAGCAAGATATCCCGTGCCAGGACATCACGCTGAGTACCAACCTATTCGACTCGGGTGGCGGTG
>DATHHZ010000071.1:0-4476 GCA_035316965.1 Burkholderiales bacterium
CGGTCAATACCGTGTCACCGGGTTACGTAGAGACAGACATGGTCAAGGCGATGAAACCCGAAATCCTGCGTTCGATCGTGGAGCAGATCCCGATGGGGCGACTCGCGCAGCCCGAGGAGATCGCGAGCCTCGTCGCCTACCTCGCCTCCGAAGAGGCCGGCTACATAACGGGCGCGAACATCTCGATCAACGGAGGATTGCACATGGTTTGACTCCGATCCGAACGGTGCAATAATCCCGAAGCATTATCGGGATGGCACGGAATCGCGGACGGAGGAATCATGGCGAATCGGCTAGCGCTGATCACGGGAGGCATGGGCGGGCTGGGGGAGACGATCAGCACGAAGATGGCGGATGCCGGGTACCGCGTAGCCGTGACCTATTCTTCTTCGAACAAGACGGTCAGCCAGTGGATCGCCGAGATGAAGGTGCGCGGTTACGATTTCCGCGCCTATGCCTGCAACGTCGCGGACTTCGAGTCGTGCAAGGCGTGCGCAGAGGGCGTGACCAGGGACCTCGGCCCGGTGGACATCCTCGTCAACAACGCCGGAATTACGCGCGATATGACCTTCAGGAAGATGACCAAAGGGGACTGGGACGCGGTCCTGCACACCAATCTCGATTCAGTCTTCAACATGACCAAGCAGGTCTGCGACGGAATGGTGGACCGCGGCTGGGGCCGCGTGATCAACGTGTCCTCGGTGAATGGCTCGAAGGGCGCGTTCGGTCAGACCAACTACGCTGCGGCGAAGGCCGGTATGCACGGCTTCACCAAGTCGCTCGCGCTGGAAGTCGCGAAGAAGGGCGTGACCGTCAATACCATTTCGCCGGGCTATATCGGGACGAAGATGGTGACTGCGATTCCGAAGGAGATTCTCGACTCGAAAATCCTGCCGCAAATTCCGACCGGACGGCTCGGAAAGCCCGAAGAAATCGCCGGGCTGATCATCTACCTCTGCTCGGAGGAGGCCGCGTTCGTCAACGGCGCGAACATCGCCATCAACGGCGGGCAGCACATGGCGTAGGCGAGCTGGCGGGCCGACCGGATGGAACCGAGCGGCAATCTCCAGTATCATGTGGCACCGCAACACCCGTGCGACACGATGAGGCAAGGGTCCCCATGTCTGAACCCGCCCGACTGATCAAGAAGTACCCCAACCGCCGGCTCTACGATACCAAGACCAGCGTGTACATCACGCTCGCCGACGTGAAGAAGCTCGTGATGGGGGGCGAGGAATTCCAGGTGGTGGATGCGAAGACCGGAGAAGACCTGACGCGATCCATCCTGCTCCAGATCATAATGGAGGAAGAAGCCGCCGGCGCGCCGATGTTCTCCTCGGACGTTCTCACGCAGTTCATTCGCTCCTACGGGAACGCGATGCAGGGGATGCTCGGTGCGTACCTCGGGCGCAACATGCAGTTGTTCGGCGAGATCCAGAAGAGCATGCAGGAGCAATCGCAAAAGCTCTATGGAGAACCCACCAAGTTCAACGAGGAGCTTTGGAAGCAGTTCATGAGTTTCCAGGGCCCGGCGATGCAGAGCCTGATCTCGGCGTACATGGACCAGAGCCGCAACGTGTTCCAGCAGATGCAGGAACAGCTACAGAACCAGACGCGCAACATGTTCTCCGGCTTCCCTTTCCCGGGATTTCCCGGAGTCCCGGGATTCGGCGCGCAATCCGGCGTGCAGCCGTCGCCGGGCGACAATAAGACGCCCGGTGAGGAGAAAAAGTCCTGAAATCTTTCACACCGTGGTGCAAGGTTTAATCTAAAGCATGGCCGCGGCACCGAAGGTCGGATTCATCTCGCTCGGTTGTCCCAAAGCTCTGGTCGATTCCGAAGGCATCCTCACGCGGCTGCGCGCGGAGGGCTACGCGATTTCGCCTTCGTACGACGGGGCCGATCTCGTGGTCGTCAACACCTGCGGGTTCATCGAGTCGGCGGTGCAGGAGTCGCTCGGCGCCATAGGTGAAGCCCTCGCCGAGAACGGCCGGGTGATCGTCACGGGTTGCCTCGGTGCAAAGGGCGACGTGGTCCGCGAGACCCATCCGAAAGTCCTCGCCGTCACGGGGCCGCACGCGCTGGAAGAAGTGATGACTGCGGTGCACGAGCACCTCCCGAAGCCTCACGATCCCTTCACCGACCTGGTGCCTCCCCAGGGCATCAAGCTCACTCCGCGGCACTACGCCTATCTAAAGATCTCCGAAGGCTGCAATCACCGCTGCACGTTCTGCATCATCCCGTCCCTGCGAGGCGATCTGGTGAGCCGGCCGATCGGGGAAGTGATGCGGGAGGCGGAAAACCTGGTGAAAGCGGGCGTAAAGGAGCTGCTGGTGATTTCGCAGGACACGAGCGCCTACGGCGTCGACCTCAAGTACCGCACCGGTTTCTGGGGCGGGCGGCCGCTCAAGGCGCGCATGGGCGACCTGGCGGCGGCCCTCGGAGAATTGGGTGTGTGGGTGCGGCTCCACTACGTCTATCCCTATCCCCACGTGGACGAGGTGATCCCGCTCATGGCCGAAGGCAAGGTCCTTCCCTACATCGACGTTCCGTTTCAGCACGCGAGCCGGCGGATCCTGAAACTCATGAAGCGTCCTGCAAGCGGGGAGGACAATCTCGAGCGCATCCGCGCCTGGCGCAGGATCTGCCCGGATATCACGATCCGCAGCACCTTCATCGCCGGCTTTCCAGGCGAGACCGAAGACGAGTTCCGGGAGCTGCTCGACTTTCTCGAGGGAGCCGAGCTCGACCGCGTCGGCTGCTTTGCGTATTCGCCGGTGCAAGGCGCGAAAGCGAACGAACTGCCCGGCGCGCTTTCGAACGAAGTGCGCGAAGAACGCCGTGAGCGACTCATGCACCTGCAGGAGAAAATCAGCGCGAAGCGCCTCAAGCGCAAGCTCGGAAAGACCATCAAGGTATTGGTGGACGAAGTGAAGGCGGAGCGAGCGGTGGGGCGCTCAGCCGCCGACGCCCCGGAAATCGACGGCGTGGTGCACATCGAGGACGGCTCGAAGCTCAAGCCGGGCGATTGGGCGAAAGTGAAAGTGCTGCGCTCCGATGCGCACGATCTTTGGGCGAGCGGTGCCGCAGTCCGGCGCCGCGCCGCATGAGATAGAGAGGTTTTCATGGCACAACGTGAAGTCGTGGTGACGGGCGGTGTGCGCACCGCGATCGGCGGCTACGGCGGCTCGCTCAAGGACATTCCGCCGACGAAGCTCGGAGCGATCGCGATCAAGGAAGCGGTGGCGCGGGCGAAGATCGACCCGGCGACGGTCGGGCACGTCGTACTCGGCAGCGTGATCCACGGCGACGCGCGCGACATGTACATCTCGCGCGTCGCAGCGATCGAGGGCGGGCTGCCGGTCGGCACGCCCTGCCTGACGGTCAATCGCCTGTGCGGCAGCGGGCTGCAGGCGGTCGTCTCGGCGGCTCAGCACATCCTGCTCGGCGATACCGACGTCGCGCTCGGCGCGGGCGCCGAGAGCATGAGCCGTGCGGCGTACTTTATGCCCGCCGCGCGCTGGGGTCAGCGCATGGGCGACTCCTCGCTGATCGACGCGATGTCCGCCGCACTGAACGATCCTTTCGGTCACGGCCATATGGGAGTGACCGCGGAGAACATAGCGGCGAAATACGGCATCACCCGCGAGGAGCAGGACGCGTTTGCCCTCGAGAGTCACAGGCGGGCGGCGAAAGCCATCGATGCCGGGCACTTCAGAAGCCAGATCGTCCCGGTCGAAGTGAAATCGAAGAAAGGTCCCGCTCAGTTCGACGTCGATGAGCACGTTCGCAAGGACGCTACGCCTGCGGACCTGCAGAAGCTGAAGACGGTGTTCAAGAAGGACGGCACCGTTACCGCGGGCAACGCCTCAGGCATCAACGACGCCGCGGCCGCCGTCGTACTCATGGAAAAATCCGCGGCGCAAAAGCAGGGTTCCAAGCCGCTTGCGCGCCTGGTTGCCTACGCGCACGCGGGTGTCGAGCCTCAGCTGATGGGCCTCGGACCGATCCCCGCGGTGAAGCGCGTCTTCGAAAAAGCAGGTCTCAAGCCCGCCGACATGGACGTGATCGAGTCGAACGAGGCCTTCGCGGTCCAGGCGATGGCGGTGACGCGCGATCTCGGGCTCGATCCGGCGAAGGTCAATCCCAACGGCGGGGCGGTCGCGCTCGGCCATCCGATCGGCGCAACCGGCTGCATCCTCACCGTGAAGGCGATCTACGAGTTGCACCGCACGGGCAGGCGCTACGCCCTGGTCACGATGTGCATCGGCGGCGGGCAGGGGATCGCGGCGATTTTCGAGCGGATGTGATGATGCGGCACGGGGCCCACACCCGACCCGCGGGCCGTGAATCGCATCACATTCGCTCGAAAATCGCCGCGATCCCCTGCCCCCCGCCGATGCACATCGTGACCAGGGCATAGCGCTTGCCCGTGCGGTGCAGCTCGTAAATCGCCTTCACGGTGAGGATGCAGCC
>DATHHZ010000072.1:0-6051 GCA_035316965.1 Burkholderiales bacterium
GGATCGAGCGCACCGTCGCGGTGGACTCGGGCACCGCGGTGCAAGCTCTGCGCGGCGGCGTGGTCGATTACGTCGATGCGAGCAGGATCGTGGTGCGCGTCAACGACGACGAAACCGTCCCGGGAGACGTGGGCGTCGATATCTACAACCTGGTGAAGTACACGAGGTCGAACCAAAACACCAACATCAATCAGACCCCTCTGGTGAAACCCGGCGAGCGCATCGCCAAGGGCGACGTCGTGGCCGACGGCGCCTCGACCGACATGGGCGAGCTCGCGCTGGGGCAGAACATGCTGGTCGCCTTCATGCCCTGGAACGGTTTCAATTTCGAGGATTCGATCCTGATTTCCGAGCGCGTCGTGGCGGATGACCGTTATACCTCGATCCACATCGAGGAGCTGACGGTCGTGGCGCGCGACACCAAGCTCGGGCCCGAGGAGATCACACGCGACATTTCGAACCTTTCCGAGGCGCAACTCTCGAGGCTTGACGAGTCCGGTATCGTATATATCGGAGCCGAAGTCGAGGCGGGCGACGTTCTGGTGGGCAAGGTGACGCCCAAGGGCGAGACCCAGCTCACGCCCGAGGAAAAACTGCTTCGCGCGATCTTCGGCGAGAAGGCTTCCGACGTGAAGGACACGAGTCTGCGCGTGCCCTCCGGAATCTCCGGAACGGTGATCGATGTGCAGGTGTTCACCCGGGAAGGGATCGAGCGCGACAAGCGCGCCGCGCAGATCATCGACGAGGAACTGAAGCGCTACAAGAAGGACCTCGCCGACCAGATGCGCATCGTCGAGGGCGACGCCTTCGAGAGGATCGAGCGGCTGCTGATCGGCAAGACCGCCAACAAGGGGCCGAAGAAGCTCGTCCGCGGGACCAAGATCACGAAATCCTACCTGGAAGGTGTCGAGCGCCACGACTGGTTCGAAATCAGCCTGGCGAACGAGGACGCCGCTCAGCAATTGGAGAGCTTGAAGGAAAGTCTCGCCCAGACCCGGGTGAGGTTCGACGCGGCGTTCGAGGCGAAAAAGAAGAAACTGACACAGGGCGACGAGCTTCCGCCCGGCGTGCAAAAGATGGTGAAGGTCTACGTCGCGGTGAAGCGGCGCCTGCAGCCGGGCGACAAGATGGCCGGCCGCCACGGGAACAAGGGCGTCATCTCCAAGATCGTGCCAGTCGAGGACATGCCGTGCATGGCCGACGGCACGCCGGTCGACATCGTGCTCAATCCGCTGGGCGTGCCTTCGCGCATGAACGTCGGGCAGATTCTCGAGACGCATCTCGGATGGGCGGCGAAAGGCCTGGGAGTGAAGATCGGCGAGATGCTGAAAGCGAGCGTGAAGGCGGCGGAGATGCGCAAGTTCCTGAACCGGATTTACAACCAAGGCGGCAAGCCCGAGGACCTGAGCGGACTCACCGACGACGATGTGATCACCCTGGCAGGGAACTTGAGGGAAGGAGTGCCGTTCGCGACCCCCGTGTTCGACGGCGCCTCCGAGGACGAGATCAAGGAGATGCTTGAGGCGGCGGGGCTGCCGCGCGGAGGCCAGGTGAGCTTGCACGACGGCCGTACCGGCGACCCCTTCGACAGGCAGGTGACCGTGGGTTTCATGCACATGCTGAAGCTCCACCACCTGGTGGACGACAAGATGCATGCGCGCTCGACGGGTCCGTACAGTCTGGTGACCCAGCAGCCGCTCGGCGGCAAGGCGCAGTTCGGCGGACAGCGATTCGGCGAGATGGAAGTCTGGGCCCTCGAAGCCTACGGCGCCGCGTACACGCTGCAGGAGATGCTCACGGTCAAATCCGACGACATCAACGGCCGCACCAAGGTCTACGAAAACATCGTCAAGGGCGACCACAAGATCGACGCGGGGATGCCGGAGTCCTTCAACGTGCTGGTGAAGGAAATCCGGTCGCTAGGCATCGACATCGACCTGGAGCGTTTCTGACACAAGTTCGACACCCGGCGTTTTGCGCCGGGTGTCGGTGAAAGTCTGGAACAGTAGTTCTGGTACAGGAGTAATACATGAAAGCACTGCTCGATTTGTTCAAGCAGGTTACGCAGGAAGAGGAGTTCGACGCGATCAAGATCGGGATCGCCTCGCCGGAAAAGATCCGCTCGTGGTCCTACGGCGAAGTGAAGAAACCCGAGACGATCAACTACCGCACCTTCAAGCCGGAGCGGGACGGCCTCTTCTGCGCCAAGATCTTCGGGCCCATCAAGGACTACGAATGCCTCTGCGGAAAGTACAAGCGCCTGAAGCACCGCGGCGTGATCTGCGAGAAGTGCGGCGTCGAGGTCACGCTCGCCAAGGTCCGTCGCGAGCGCATGGGACACATCGAGCTCGCGAGCCCGGTCGCCCACATCTGGTTCCTGAAGAGCCTTCCCAGCCGCCTGGGCCTCGTGCTCGACATGACGCTCAGGGACATCGAGCGCGTCCTTTACTTCGAAGCCTACGTCATCACCGACGCGGGCATGGTCAACGACGAGAAGATCAAGCGCGCCAAGCTGCTCTCCGAGGAGGATTACCTCGCCAAGATCGAGGAGCACGGCGACGATTTCTCGGCCACCATGGGAGCCGAGGGCATTCGCGAGCTGCTGCGCGCGATCAACCTCAACGAGCAAATCGATACTTTGAGGAAGGAGCTCGAGAGCACCGGCTCCGACACCAAGATCAAGAAGCTCGCCAAGCGCCTCAAAGTGCTCGAAGGCTTCCAGAAGTCCGGCATCAAGCCGGACTGGATGGTCATGGAAGTGCTGCCGGTGCTGCCGCCCGAGCTGCGGCCCCTGGTCCCGCTCGACGGCGGGCGTTTCGCGACCTCCGATCTGAACGACCTGTACCGCCGCGTGATCAACCGCAACAACCGGCTGAAGCGGCTGCTCGAGTTGAAAGCGCCCGAGATCATCGTCAGGAACGAAAAGAGAATGCTCCAGGAAGCGGTGGACTCGCTCTTGGACAACGGACGCCGCGGCAAGGCGATGACCGGCGCCAACAAGCGCCCGCTCAAGTCGCTCGCCGACATGATCAAGGGCAAGGGCGGGCGTTTCCGTCAGAACCTGCTCGGCAAGCGCGTCGACTACTCGGGCCGCTCGGTGATTGTGGTGGGCCCGCAGCTGAAGCTGCACCAGTGCGGCCTGCCCAAGAAGATGGCGCTCGAACTGTTCAAGCCCTTCATCTTCAACAAGCTCGAGATGCAGGGCATAGCCACGACCATCAAGGCCGCGAAGCGCGAGGTCGAGGCCGAGACGCCCGTCGTGTGGGACATCCTCGAAGAGGTGATCCGCGAGCACCCGGTGATGCTGAACCGGGCGCCGACCCTGCACCGCCTCGGCATCCAGGCTTTCGAGCCGGTGCTGATCGAAGGCAAGGCGATCCAACTGCACCCGCTCGTCTGCGCGGCGTTCAACGCCGACTTCGACGGCGACCAGATGGCGGTGCACATACCGCTGTCGCTGGAAGCGCAGATGGAGGCGAGAACGCTGATGCTTGCCTCGAACAACATCCTTTCTCCGGCGAACGGCGACCCGATCATCGTGCCTTCACAGGACATCGTGCTGGGCCTTTACTACGCCACCCGCGAGCGCGTCAATGCCAAGGGCGAGGCCATGGTGTTTGCCGACGTGACCGAGGTGGCGCGCGCGTACGACTCCGGGAAGGTCGAGCTGCATGCGGGGGTCACGGTGCGTATCCGCGAAGCCGAATTCGGCCCGGGCGGGGAAAAGATCGAGAGACTTGTCCGCCACCGGACCACGGTCGGCCGCTCGCTGCTTTCGGAAATTCTTCCCGTGGGCCTACCCTTTGAATTGATCAACAAGGCGCTCAAGAAAAAGGAGATCTCCAAACTCATCAACGCGTCGTTCCGCCGTTGCGGACTGCGCGAAACGGTGATTTTCGCCGACAAGCTCATGCAGGCGGGCTTCACCATTGCGACGCGCGCGGGCATTTCGATCTGCGTCGACGACATGCTGGTGCCGGTGCAAAAGCACGACCTCATCTCTTCGGCCGAAAACGAAGTGAAGGAAATCGAGGCCCAGTACACCTCGGGCTTGGTGACGGTCGGCGAGCGGTACAACAAGGTGGTGGATATCTGGGGCCGCGCCGGCGACCAGGTCGGGAAGGCGATGATGGACCAGCTTTCCTCGGAGGACGTCACCGACCGCAAGGGCCAAAGGGTCAAGCAGGAGTCGTTCAACTCCATCTACATGATGGCCGACTCCGGCGCCCGCGGCTCCGCAGCCCAGATCCGGCAGCTTGCCGGCATGCGCGGCCTGATGGCCAAGCCCGACGGCTCGATCATCGAGACGCCGATCACCGCCAACTTCCGCGAAGGGCTGAACGTGCTGCAGTACTTCATCTCGACGCACGGCGCGCGCAAGGGCCTCGCCGACACCGCCCTGAAAACGGCGAACTCGGGCTATCTCACGCGGCGCCTGGTGGACGTGACCCAGGATCTGGTGGTTACGGAAGAGGACTGCCGCACCACGAACGGCGTTGCCATGAAAGCGCTGGTCGAAGGCGGCGAAGTGGTCGAGGCCCTCAGGGAACGCATTCTAGGCCGGGTCACGGCCTCCGATCTGCTGCACCCTGAAACCCAGGAAGTGCTCTACAACGCCTCTACGCTCCTGAACGAAGACGAGGTCGAGAACATCGAGGCGCTCGGCATCGACGAGGTGCGGGTGCGCACGCCCCTCACCTGCGACACGCGCTGGGGCTTGTGTGCCGCCTGCTATGGACGCGACCTTGCGCGCGGTTCCTCCGTCAACGTCGGCGAGGCGATCGGCGTGATCGCGGCGCAATCGATCGGCGAGCCGGGAACCCAGCTCACCATGCGCACCTTCCATATCGGAGGAGCGGCCTCGCGCGCCGCCGCGGCGAACCAGGTCGAAGCGAAGTCGAACGGCACCGTGCGTTTCACGCCGCAGATACGCTACGTCACCAACCCGAAGGGCGAGAAGGTGGTGATCTCCCGGACCGGCGAAGTGCTCGTCACCGACGACAACGGCCGCGAGCGCGAGCGCCACAAGGTGCCCTACGGCGCGACGCTTCTGGCAGCCGACAGCAAGCCCGTCAAGGCGGGGCAGACGCTCGCCTCATGGGACCCGCATACCCGCCCGATCATCACCGAGTACGGCGGCCTCGTGCGCTTCGAGTACATCGAGGAAGGCGTCACCGTCGCCAAGCAGATCGACGAGGTGACGGGCCTCTCGACGCTCGTCGTGATCGATCCCAAGCGCCGCGCCGCCGCGGGCAAGGGCCTGCGCCCTCAGGTGAAATTGCTGAACGAAGCGGGCGAGGAAATTCGCATCGCCGGCACCGACCATCCCATCACCATCACGTTCCAGGTCGGCTCGCTCATCACCGTGAGGGACGGCCAGCAGGTGCAGGTGGGCGAGGTGCTCGCGCGCGTTCCGCAGGAGACCTCCAAGACCCGCGACATCACCGGCGGTTTGCCTCGCGTGGCGGAGCTCTTCGAGGCGCGCTCGCCCAAGGACGCGGGGCTGCTCGCCGAGATCACGGGAACGGTGTCCTTCGGCAAGGACACCAAGGGCAAACAGCGTCTGGTCATCACCGATCCGGAGAACGTCTCGCACGAGTACCTGATTCCGAAGGACAAGCACGTCATGGCGCACGACGGGCAGGTCGTCAACAAGGGCGAGTTCATCGTCGATGGCCCCGCCGACCCGCACGACATCCTGCGCCTGCAGGGCGTCGAGGCGCTTGCGCGCTATATCACGGACGAAGTGCAGGACGTGTATCGCCTGCAGGGTGTCAGGATCAACGACAAGCACATCGAAGTCATCGTGCGACAGATGCTCCGGCGCATCCAGGTGGAGGATCCGGGCGACACCCGCTTCATCCTGGGCGAGCAGGTCGAGCGCGCGGACTTGCTGGAAGAAAACGAGAAGGTGCAGGCCGAAGGCAAGAAACCGGCGACCTACAGCTACATGCTGCTCGGCATCACCAAAGCGTCGCTGTCGACCGACTCGTTTATCTCTGCGGCCTCGTTCCAGGAGACCACCCGAGTCCTCACCGAAGCCGCGATCAT
>DATHHZ010000073.1:0-6726 GCA_035316965.1 Burkholderiales bacterium
CTGATTCCTGCCCGACGAAGTTGGAGCCCTCAGACGGAATGGGACCGCACGACTTCGAGCAGGGCCTCCCCGTAGCGCTCCAGTTTCTTCTCTCCGACTCCGGATACGCCGCGTAGCGCTTCGCGCGTTCCCGGCCGCAGCGCGGCGATGGTCTCGAGGGTGCCGTCGTGGAACACCACGAACGCCGGCACGCCGTGCTCGCGGGCGACGCCCAGGCGCCAGGCGCGCAGTGCACGGAGCAGCGCCGAGTCGGGCGCGGCTGTGCCGGCCTCTCTTGCGGGGCTTTTCTTGCCGCGCTTGGCGCGGGCGGGCCGGGCGGCTTGCTCGCGCAGCATCACGCTGGTCTCGCCTTTCAGCACCTGGCGCGCGGTCGGCGTGAGTTTCAGCGCGCCGAACGCTTCGCCGTCCGCCTGCAGATGGCCGAGCGCGA
Organism: Burkholderiales bacterium; assembly: GCA_035316965.1. Taxonomy (GTDB): domain Bacteria; phylum Pseudomonadota; class Gammaproteobacteria; order Burkholderiales; family SG8-39; genus VBDM01. The sequence continues at coordinate 431 of DATHHZ010000073.1, forward strand.
CGAGCTGCCGGAACACTGCGCGCCATTGTCTTTCGTCGCGGTCGGCGCCGATGCCGAAAGTGGAAAGCCGGTCGTGACCGAGTTGCGAGACGCGCCCTTCCGCCCGGCCGAGCAGTACGTCGATCACGTGCCCTGCGCCGAAGCGCTGGCCGGTGCGGTAGACGCAGGACAGCGCCTGTTGCGCGGCCACCGTGCCGTCCCATACCCGCGGCGGATTCAGGCAGTTATCGCAGTTGCCGCAAGGCGTGCTCGCCTCGCCGAAGTAGGCGAGCAGCCGGACGCGGCGGCAGCCGGCGGTTTCGGCCAGCCCGACCAGTGCATCGAGCTTGCGCACCGACGCGCGCTTGAAGGCGTCGTCGGCCGTGGATTCGTCGATCATGCGCCGCTGCTGCACGATGTCGGCGAGACCGTAGCTCATCCAGGCTTCGGCAGGCTTCCCGTCGCGTCCGGCGCGGCCGGTTTCCTGGTAGTAGGCCTCAATGGTTTTCGGAAGATCGAGATGCGCCACAAAACGCGCGTCCGGCTTGTCGATGCCCATGCCAAATGCGATCGTCGCCACCATCACCACCCCGTCCTCGTTGATGAAGCGGTCCTGGTGCGCCGCGCGCGCGCCGCTTTCCATGCCGGCATGGTAGGGGAGCGCTTCGATGTCGTGAGCGGCGAGCCAGGCCGCGGTCTCCTCCGTCTTGGTCCGCGACAGGCAATAGACGATGCCCGATTCGCCCGCGTGCCGCGCGCGGATGAAATCGAGCAGCTGCACGCGCGCGTTCTCCTTTTCGACGATCTCGTAGCGGATGTTCGGCCGGTCGAAACTGGAGATGAAAACGCGCGCGTGGTCGAGCTTCAGGCGCGAGACGATTTCGCTCCGCGTGGTTTCGTCGGCGGTCGCGGTGAGCGCGATGCGCGGGACCGCCGGATGGCGCTCGGCGAGCAGAGTGAGCTCGATGTACTCCGGGCGGAAATCGTGCCCCCATTGCGACACGCAGTGCGCCTCGTCGATGGCGAAGAGCGCGAGCCGCGAGCGCTCGAGCAGACCCAGGAAGCGCGGCGTCGTCAGGCGCTCCGGCGCTACGTAGAGCAGGTCGAGCCCGCCGGCGAGCAGATCGCGCTCGACTTTTGCCGCCGCTTCCGCGCTGAGCGACGAGTTGAGGCAGGCCGCTCTCACGCCCGCTTCGCGCAGCGCCGCCACCTGGTCGTGCATCAGCGCGATCAGGGGCGAGACGACGATTCCGCAGCCCTCGCGCATCAGCGCCGGGATCTGGAAACACAGCGACTTTCCGCCGCCGGTGGGCATCAGCACCAGCGCATCGCCGCCGTTCGCGACGTGCTCGATGATCTCGCCCTGCCTGCCGAGAAACGACGGGAAGCCGAAGACCGATCCGAGAATTGAGAGTGCCTGGGTCACGAGCTCTTAACGGCGGGTCGCGTTCCACGATGACAAGCAGGAACGCGATCCCGTCGGTGCGTCCGTCGCGGGTTCAGTACGTCTTGTGCCTCTTACTTTCGCAGCACGCATTTCTCGTAGAGGTTCCTGAACTTTCCCTGCGGGTCGTAGCGTGCTTTGAGCGCGTCGTACGCGGCCCGGTTGTAGAGGCGCCAGAATTCCTCCTCGGGATAATAGGAATCGGAGTAGAGCGATTTCACTCCCCCGAGCTCCGCGACCTTGCGCTCGATCTTGCGGTTGTAGTGACCCGGCTCGCGCCGCACCCGGTCTTGCACCACGTCCCAGAACCCGAAGTTCACGTACAGGGTCCGGGGATCGACCGCGTAGAGCAGGAATTTCGCCTGCGGGTCGTAGCCGCCGATGGGGCAGATCCAGACCGGCAGGACGCCGACCTCCTGGAGGAAGAACGCGAGAAACTCGTGCGCCCGCCCGATGGGAATATCCACGTCCTGTATGACCGACTCCGGGTATTTCCCGCTCAGCCGCGAGAAGGCACGGGTGAAACCCCACTTGCTGTTCCAGCGCATCACTTTCGCGTAGGTGGTCGAGTTGAGCCGCTTGCGCCCGACGAGCCTGCGGACGACAGGGTTCTGCACGAACAGGTTCTTCGAGCACCAGAACCAGTCGGTGTCCCAGCGCCAGATGAAATCCTTCGTGGCGAGCCAGTCCGACTTCTTCTCGCGTATCGAGCGATAGTAGATGTGCTCGAATGTATAGTCGCTCGTGTAAGGGGCGCTGTCCGCGAAGCGGCCGAGCGTGATGTACATCTCGTCGCCCGAAAAAACCGTCCCGTCGATGAAATCGGCATCCTTCGTCCGGCATCGGGCCGCGAGGTCCTCGAAATAGCGCAGGGGATCCGTGTGGCGAACGTGCTCGATTCGCACGGCGGGCTTCACCGGCACGGTGCGCGCCGTGACCTTGAGTGCGTAGCCGAGCGTGCCGTAGGAGTTCGGAAAGCCGAAGAAGAGATCGCGGTGCTCGTTCTCAGGCGTGCAGCTGACGATGCTGCCGTCGGCGAGCAGCACTTCGAGCGCGAGCAGCGTGTCATGCACGAGCCCGTAGCGAAACGAAGACGCCTCGATGCCTACGCCCGCCGCGGCGCCCCCCAGGGTGATGGATTTCAGCTGCGGGACCACGCAGGGCATGACGCCGCGCCCAAGCGTCGCGTCCACCAGATCGGCATAGGTCGTCATGCCCTCGGCCGAGACGCGCGCGCGCGCGGCGTCGACTTCCACCACCTCGTTGAAGCCCGAGAGATCGAAGCGCGGGCGCGCCTGCCGCTCCCGGTCGCGAAACAGGTTGGACGTGCTCTTTGCGAGGCCGATCCCGCCCGGGCCACCCGCGCTCAAGCCGGCGCGCAGCCGGGCGAGCTTGTCCGCGTAGCGGCTCACCGGTAAAGGAACGCGCGGCTCATCGGATAGCCGTCGCCGATGTTGCCTTTGCTCACCACGATCTGGAAGAGGTGCGTCTTGCCGTTGGGAGAGCGGAACATCTCCGCGCAGGACCAGAGATAAGAGCGCCACACGCGCCGGAACTTTTCGTCGAACCGTTTCGGGTCGAGCTTGTGCACCTTGTCCCAGTTGCGATCGAAGCGTAGCGCCCAGTCGTCGAGCGTCAGCGCGTAGTTGCGACGCAGGTTCTCGATGTCCACCACCTCCAGTCCGCAGCGCTCGCACCAGTCGATCGCCTTGGCGAGGCTGGGAATCCAGCCGCCGGGGAAGATGTACTTGCGTATCCAGAACTCGGTGTCGCGCACGCCGACGTGGCCGATGAAGTGGATCACCCCGAGCCCGCCCGGCTTGAGATACCCGGCGTGGGCGCCGATCACCTGCGGAAGCTGGTCCCGGCCCGCGTGCTCGAGCGTGCCGATCGAGAGCAGCTTGTCGAACTGGCGCGGCACCTCGCGGAAGTCGCGCTCGAGCACCTCCACCTTGCCTTCGAGGCCGCGGCGCTTGATCTCCTCGCGCGTCTCGCGCACCTGCTCGGTGGTGGTGTTGATTCCCGTGCCGCGCGCGCCGTATTTCTCCCAGGCGTAGAAGAGCAGGTTGCCCCAGCCGCTGCCGATGTCGGCGAAGGTGTCCCCCGCCTTGAGCAGCACCTTCCTGCAGACGTGGTCCATCTTGTTTGTCTGCGCTTCCTCCAGCGTCTTGGTACCGTCCATGAACCAGGAGCAGGTGTACGCCATGCCGACCTCGTCGAGCCACTCCCTGTAAAAGCCCTGGCCGGGACCGTAATGGAACCGCGCGTTCTTCTTGGCCTGCGCGATCGAAGCGTTGCTGTAAAGGAGCTCGTGCCACCAGTTCCGCACCCTGACGAGGAAAGTCGGGCGGTCGTCGAATCCGGCATCCAGGGCGGCGCGGAAAGCGAGCGCGAGGCTGCCTTCCACGTCGATATCCCCGTTGAAATAAGCCTCCAGGAAGCCAACGTGGCCGAACAGCAGCACGCGCCACGCTGCGCGGACGCTGCGGATGACGATCGTCGCCTCGGGCGCCCGCTCGTGGTTCTGCCAGGAAGAGCCGTCGGCGAACACGACCCGAAAACAGACGTTCGTCTTCGCGCCGATCTCGGCCATTTTTTTCTTGAAACGCGCGTTCATGGATCTCTCTGGGGTGCGGTGTGCGAGGCGCGATCTTGACAGTTTTTTGCTTCAAATAGAAGCCGCAGGCGACGACACGGGAAGGAGCTTACCCGTGAGGACGGCGGTTCTGCTAGGCTCTTGGCCCGTCCCGCCCGCCTCGACTCGAGCTCGAATGAAAAACGCTCCGCGCACCTTCATCGCCGCGCTCGCTCTCGCTTGCGCCTGCGCGCATGCGCGTGCACAGGCTCCGGCGGAGGCGCTGTTCCGCTCGATCGAGAACGGTGATTTCGACGAGTTCTCGCGCCTGGTAGATACCGGGATCGACTTTTCGGCGAATAACAAGCTGGGCGAAACGCCCCTTTACGTCGCCGCCGAAAAAGGCCAGCTCGAGATCGCGAAGCGGCTCATCGCCAAGGGCGCGGACGCCAAGGCGCGGACGCCCAACGGCGAGACCGTGCTGCACGCGGCGGCAATGATCGAGAGCACTTCTCTCATGACCGCCTTGATCGAGGCGGGCGCCGACAGGAATTCTGCGAACAACGACGGCGAGACGCCGCTCCACTGGGCGGCCATGACCGGCACCTTTCTCGCGGTGAAGGCGCTCGCCGACGCGGGTGCGGATCTCGACGTCCAGGACGTGCGCCTGGCCAACACGGCGCTGCACGCCGCGGTTTCCCACGACGACATCGCGCTGATTCACTACCTGATCTCCAAGAACGTGCGCACCGACCTCCGCAACAACGCGGGCCTCACGCCTGTCGAGCTTGCTAAAGTCCGGGGGCGCGGCTCGGTGAAGCTCTTCGAGCGCTAGCATGGTCCGCGATCGCCGGATCATTTTCGCCGCGAGTTTCCTGCGCGCCGTCGCCAACGGCCTGATCGGCGTTCTGGCCGGCATCTATCTCGCGCAGCTCGGCCTCGACCCGGCGGCCTGGGGCGCGGTCCTCGGCGCCGGAATCGCCGGCACGGCGGTCGGCGCGGCGGGGGTCATGTTCTGGGGCGACCGCATCGGCCGCAAGCGCTGGCTGGTCGGGCTCGGGGTGCTCGCCGCGGCGGGCGGCATCGTCTTTGCCTTTTCCTCCCAGATCGTCGTGCTTGGCGTCGCCGCGTTCCTGGGCATGCTGAACTCGCTCGGCAAGGATCGCGCCGCGGCGCTTGCGATCGAGCAGGCGATCCTGCCCTCCACCGGCGGCGATGCCGGCCGCACGCGCGCCTTCGCGTGGTACAACGTGATCCAGGACGTGGGGCACGCCCTCGGCGCCGCGCTCGCGGTGCTGCCGTCGCTGCTGCGCGATTTCGCCGGGGTGGATCCGCTCGATTCGCTGCGCGCCGCAGTGATCCTCTACGCGGCGCTCTACGCCGTGACGGCGATTCTCTACCTCGGCCTGTCGTCGCAGGCGGAGTCGCCGACAGCGGCGCTGCGCATCGAGGTGAGCCCGCAAAGCCGCTCCATCCTCGCGAAGATGTCCTTCCTCTTCGCGCTGGACAGCTTCGCCGGCGGCTTCCAGGGCAGCGCGCTCTTCGCGTATTTTTTCCACGCGCAGTTCGGCGCGTCCGAGGCGGCGATCGGCATGCTCTTCGTCGGCGCGCGTATCATGAACGCGTTCTCGCACCTGGGCGCAGCCTGGCTCGCCGCGCGCATCGGCCTCGTGAACACCATGGTGTTCACGCACACGCCCTCGAGCCTGCTCACCTTCACCATTCCGTTCACGGGGAGCTTCGAAATCGCGGCGCTGCTGTTCCTCCTGCGCGAGGGGCTCTCGGAGATGGACGTGCCGACGCGCCAGTCCTATCTCATGGCGGTGGTGCGTCCCGAGGAGCGCACCTTCGCGGGCGGCGTGACCAACCTCGCGCGCATGTGCGCTCGCGCCATCGCGCCCGTGTTCGCCGGCAGCGCCATGCAGGCGCTGACCCTGGGCGCCCCGATCATGGCAGCGGCGGGACTGAAGATCCTCTACGACGCGCTGCTGTATGTGTCGTTCCGCAAGCTCAAGGCGCCGGAGGAGCGGTAGGTCAACCGAGGAGGCCACCACAATGACCGGACGATATCTCGAGGACTTCGCGGTAGGGCAGACCTTCGGCTCCGGACGCCTTCGCGTCGAAAAAGAACGGATCAAGACCTTCGCCGCCGAATTCGACCCGCAACCCTTCCATCTCGACGAAGAGGCCGCGCGCGGCTCGATATTCCGGGGATTGGCCGCGAGCGGCTGGCATACCGCCGCGATGACCATGCGGCTCCTGGTGGAGAGCGAGTTGAAGCCCGCGGGCGGGATCGTC
>DATHHZ010000074.1:0-7200 GCA_035316965.1 Burkholderiales bacterium
CACGTAGCCGCGGCCTTCGTTACCGGGGATAACTCCGTCCACCACAAGGAAAGAGCACGCGCGGATATGATCGGCGATGACTTTCAGCGAATTGTTCGAAAGATCTTTCGTGCCGGTTTCGCGCGCCGCGGCGCGAATCAGATCCTGGAACAGATCGATCTCGTAGTTCGAGTGCACGCCCTGGAGGACGGCGGCGATCCGCTCCAGCCCCATGCCCGTGTCCACGCAGGGTTTGGGCAGGGGCGTCATCGCGCCTTTGTCGTCCCGATTGAACTGCATGAAAACGAGATTCCAGATCTCGATGTAGCGATCGCCTTCGGCTTCGCTCGAGCCGGGCGGGCCGCCCGGGATCCCGGGCCCGTGGTCGTAGAAGATTTCGCTGCAGGGACCGCAGGGGCCCGTGTCGGCCATCTGCCAGAAGTTGTCGCTCTGGTACTTCGGGCCTCCCGGCTTGTCGCCGATGCGGATGCAGCGCCCTTTCGGCACGCCGATCTCCTTCGTCCAGAGATCGTAGGCTTCGTCGTCCTCGTGGTACACCGTCGTCCACAAGCGTTCCGGCGGCAGCTTGTACACCTTGGTCAGCAGGTCCCAGGCATAGCGGGTCGCGTCGCGCTTGAAGTAATCGCCGAATGAAAAGTTGCCGAGCATCTCGAAGAACGTGTGGTGGCGCGCGGTGTAGCCGACGTTCTCCAGATCGTTGTGCTTGCCGCCCGCGCGCAGACACCGCTGCGCGGTCGTGGCGCGCTTGTAGGCCCGGGTTTCCCTGCCGAGAAACACGTCCTTGAACTGCACCATGCCCGAGTTGGTGAAAAGCAGCGTGGGATCGTTTGCCGGAACGAGCGGGCTCGAGGCGACGACCGCGTGGCCGCGCTCTTCGAAGAACTTCAGAAACTCTGCCCTGATTTCGGACGATTTCATTAAATCCTGAGACAACTCTTGGAAGCGCCTGATTTTCGCCCGATTCATCGGCTCGTGCAACGAGTCTTCCGTATTGAGTTAAGCTTAGCGCGTCATGCTGGGACGGGTACTGAAGGATCTATTCGCGTCGAAAGTCCGCTTGCGGCCCGGGCCGACCGCCTTCGAAGCCGGGGTGGAGGCGTACGAGGCGGGCAAGCTTGCTGCCGCCGCAGAGCATTTTGCCGGCACGCTGCGCGCAGAACCCGAACACGTTCGGGCGCACACCTACGCGGGCGGGATCGATTTGCGGACGAGACGCTTCCGCGAGGCGCTCGAACATTTCGAGCGCGCCCGCATGCTCGACCCGCAGAATGCCGAGTGCCATTTCGGCGCGGCCGTGGCGCACCGGGAGTTGGGCGCGAACGAGGCCGCGCGCGAATGCTGCGAAACAGCGCTCGCGCTCGACCCCGGGCTGCAGCCCGCACACGGCTTCCTCGCGAGCCTCAACTTTCCCGGGCCCTTGTACCTCGAGATCATCGCGATGTTCCATTCGCACCTGCGTCCGCGCACTTACCTGGAGATCGGCGTCGAGACCGGCCAATCGATCGCGCTCGCGCGGCGGGAAACGCGCGCGATCGGTATCGACCCCGAACCCAAGATCACAGAGCGGCTCGCTCCCAGCACGAGCATACATGCCACCACGAGCGACGAGTACTTCGCCGCTCACGACGTGCGAGCGGAATTCGGCGGCTTGCCTATCGATCTCGCTTTCATCGACGGGATGCACCGATTTGAATTCGCACTGCGCGACTTCATGAATATCGAGAAGCACAGCACGCCACGGTCGACGATATTGATTCACGACTGCTACCCCTTGTCGCGCCACACCGCTGAACGAGAGCGCCGAACTACCTTCTGGAGCGGCGACATATGGCGGCTCGTCCTCCTCTTGAGGAAATATCGCCCCGACCTGAGCGTGAAAGTGATCGGCACGGCGCCGACCGGCCTGGGCGTGGTGCGCAGTCTCGACCCCGGTTCGAGCTTCCTGCGAGAGAACTACGACGCCATCGTCGGGGAGTATCTGGCGCTCGACTACTCGGTGCTCGACGCAGGCAAGGCCGGATTGCTCGCGCTGTATCCCAACGACTGGGAGAAGGTGAAGGCGATTCTGCAGTAAGACTCCCCGCGGGCTCAATACAGCATGCCCACGACCGAGCCCGCGACACAGGTCGCGAGCGTTCCAGAGAGGATTGTCTTTCCGCCGAGGGACACGATCTCGTCCCGGCGCTCGGGCGCCATGGTCGCGAGACCCCCGATCATGATGCCGAGGCTGCCGAAATTGGCGAAGCCGCACAGGGCATAGGTCATCATGAGTCGGCTGCGGGGGCTGAGCGCGCCCTCGGGGAGCTTCGCGAGATCGACGTAGGCGAGCAACTCGTTGAGCACGGTCTTCGTACCCATCAACGCACCCGCCGTCGTCGCCTCCGCCCACGGAATGCCCATGATCCAGACAAGAGGCGCCAATGCGATGCCGAACAGGCGCTGCAGCGTGACCGGAGCACCTGCGACCTCCGGTAGCAGCGCCAGAACCTGGTTGGCGAGGCTCACCAGTGCCACCAGCACCAGCAGCATCGCGACGATGTTGACGAGGAGCTGCGCCCCGTCGACCGTCCCGCGGGTCACCGCGTCCATGCTCGAGGTCGCGGCCTGGGACACGAGCTTTCCCTCCGTGGCCGACGCCTTCCCCGGAACCATGAGCACCGAGATCGCGATCGCCGCCGGAGTGCTGATGATCGAGGCGATCAGGATGTGCCCCAGCGCGTCGGGGATCGCCTTCGAAAGGATGCTCGCATAGAGCGCCATCACGGTGCCGGCGACGGTCGCCATGCCGCAGCTCATGAGAATGAAGAGCTCACCGCGGCTCATGTTCCGGATATAGGGCTTGACGACCAGGGGGGCCTCGACCATGCCGACGAATACGTTCGCCGCAGAGGACAAGCCGATCGCGCCGCCGACACCCATCGTCTTTTCCAGGACGAGCGAAAAACCCCGCACGATCCAGGGCAGCACCCGCCAATGAAACAGCAGCGCCGACAAGGCGCTCACCACGAGCACCAGCGGCAGCGCCCGGAACGCGAGCACGAAGCTCGCGCCGGGATAGGTTTCGGCGAAAGGCAGCGGTCCGCCCCCGAGAAAGCCGAACACGAACGCGGTCCCGTCCCGCGTTGCCTTTTCAAGCGCGTCGAGCGCGCCGTTCAAGGCGAGAAAAACGTCCTTGGCGTAGGGCGCCTTCAACAGCACCAGCCCCAACCCGAAGGTCAGCAGCATGCCGGCGATGACCGGCCGCCAGGCGACGGTTCTGCGGTCCTCGCTCACAGCCCAGGCGAGGGCATGCAGGAGGAAAAACCCGACTAGACTGTGAACGACGAACCCTGCCTCCATTTCCCGTCTCGCAGCCGGTCAGGCGAGGCTCACGCCGAGGAGCGCGCCGACTAGGTAGGTGACCGCCCCCGCGCCGCCGCCTATCGCGAGCATGCGCAGGCCGTCGCGCACCGCGCTGCGGCCCGTGAAGAGGCTGATCATCGAGCCGACCCCGAACAAAGCGCCCGCGGTCAGGGCGACCGCCGCGACGAGGGCGCCGTCGCCGCGCGCGAACAGAAACGGCGCGAGCGGAACGAGCGCGCCGGCGCCGAACGAAAAAAACGAGGACAGCGCCGCTCCCCAGGGCGAGCCGAGGTTTTCGGGATTGAGGCCGAGTTCTTCGCGCGCAAGCGTGTCGAGGGCCAGCTCGGGATTCGCGATGGTGCGTCGTGCGAGGCCATGGGCATCACTCACGCTCATCCCGCGCGCCGCATAGATCAACGCCAGCTCCTCGGCTTCCTCTTCCGGATACTCGGCAAGCTCGGCCCGCTCCAGCCCGATCTGATGCTCGTACATCTCCCGCTGCGAGCGCACCGAAACATACTCGCCAGCGGCCATGGAGAATGCTCCCGCCAGCAGACCGGCGATACCGGAGAGCAGGATGGTGCTGTTGTTCGCCGAAGCACCTGCCACACCCAGGATGAGGCTTGCGTTCGACACCAGTCCGTCGTTGATCCCGAACACGGCGGCGCGCAGATTTCCGCCGCCCGCAATGCCGCGATGGCGCTTGCCGACCTCATCGGCCGAAGTCGGCGCCGGGTGTCCCGGTGCGGCGTGGCTGTAGACGGAGAGTCCCCGCACTTTCATCGCGGCGAGGATGCCGCGCATCGCGCGCGGGCCGTAGCGACGCACCAGTCCCGCCACGAGGCGGGTGCGCAAATCGGGGACGAAGGCGGGCACCGACGCGAGCCCGGCGTTCTTCGCCCAGATCGCTGCCTGCCCTTCGGCCTCGCGCGCGAGCTCCTGGAACAGCTTCGAGCGCGGCGAGCCGCGTTCGACCTCCGCGAGCACGCGGTAGAGATACGCGGAGCGCGTCTCGTCGAGCCAGCCTTCCCCTGATTGCGCCATGCCTGTTCCGGTCTCCAGCGGGGATTCTAGGCGAATTCGCGAAAAATGGCGTATTTCTTCCTACGTTCAATAGCTTAACGATTTGCGACTTCTAATATCTTGCCCGAATAGCGGCTCGGAGAACCGCATGGATGCTATATGTATACCGGAATTTTAGAAGTCGGCCCCACTCACTGCGAGTTATCTTTGAACCTCGAACGTAAACCAGCCGTTCGCCAATGTCGGCTATCGACCCTGGGCCGCCGGTCGCCTTTCTCCATACCGGACATTCACGGATAGGATAATCAATTCTCCGGCGCGCCGCAGTCCAGTGTTTGAAGCTGTCCTGAACGGCGCACATCGGTCTTATGTTTACTTGGCTCCTCCTTCGCACCCCTCAACGGGGCGAATCGGAGCGAGTCTAGTGGTAAAAAAACGCTTTGACCGGGGAAGGACCGGGGGAAGACGGGACGTCGCGATCGCTCACTACCGCTGCTTCGATCCCAGCAGCGTATGCTTCACGACGCTGTCCGGCACGGTCTCCCCGTGTCGCAGCGTGAAGACCGTCTTCCGCCTCAACCCGAGATCGAGCTCCACGACCACGTGACTGTGGTCGCGGGCCATCCGCCAGGGGCTGGATGACTTCGGCCCGCCGCCCGTCACGGCTCGCGCAGCGGTGAGCACGTCGTCCGGCGGGTCGGCGATCACCGCCAGCTGCCTGCAGGTCACGCAGCGGCGGGACCGCTGCTCCAGGTCAGCCGTGCACACGTTCCGGCCGCAATGGCCGCACGCGGCGCGATGCCGGGCGCAGGCGTCCTTGCCGCACACGGGACAAGCCTCGACGCCCTTCGGCGAGAACGCCTGGCCGTCCACGTGGCACTCCTTGCGGTGTGCCGCACAGGCGTACGAGCCGGTTGCGTCGACCAGTGGCTCGAGGTGGGTGACGCAATGCCGGAGCCCATCCTCCACGCACTCGGCCGAGTGGTCGGCGCAGACGAGCTTCCCGCACGACCCGCACGCACCCACTTCATCGGACGCGAAGATCGCTGCCTCCTCCTGCGCGCAGCCCGCCCGATGCTGCCCGCAGACCAGGCGCCGGGTCGTGTCGGTACGGCGCAGGTGTGGCGAGCAGTGCACCTGTCCATCCACGGCGCACACGGCGCTATGCGCCGCGCAGACCAGCTTGCCGCAGCTCGCGCATTCCGTCACCTCGTCCACACCCACCCGCTCCCTGGACCCGCCCTCACAGTAGCGCAGGCACGCCGTGCAGAGACGACGGCGTCCCTTTGGCGCGTCCGCGTGGCTCTGCTCGGCGTGCCGGTTGCAGACGACCCGGCCGCAGTTGCCGCACGGCTCCAGGCACGTGGCGCAGGCCGCGTGCCCGTCCTCGGCGCACACACCCTCGTGCGCCGTGCAGTACTGCAACCGGCACGAGGGGCATACGCGGGCGTGCTCGTCACACGCCGGCTGCCCGTCCACGCGACACTCGGCGAGGCCGTGCTCCGCGCAGAAGTCCTCGGCGCAGACTGAGCAGCGGTGCGAGCAGGCGTCACAGCCGCAGTGGTCGTGCCGGCAGACGACTAGGGCCGCCGGCGGGCGGCCGCAATGCGGACACGTCATGGCCCACGCGGCGGCACCGCTCAGGGACCGCTGCGCGCTGAACGTCCCCCGCCGCCCCCGCGCTGACTCGAGCTGCCACTCCGCCCGCTGCATCACGACGGTGGCCTCGACGAGCTGCACGGGATGCACGGTCGCCCGCACCTCACTGCGCCGGATCTCTTCGGTCCGGCGCCGCGCGGCGAGAGCCGAGACCGTGCCGATGGCCTCCTCGCTGGACTGCTCCTTGAGGATCGACTCGAAGTACCGCTCGAGCCTGGCGAGCTCGGCGGCAAGCTCGCCCGCGGCCGCGGCGCGTCGCGCGGCTACCCGCTCCGTCGACTTGTCACGGAGATGGCTCAAGAGGAGCCGGAGCAAGTCCCCGGGCTCCCGAGCGGCAACCGGCTTTGCCGCGGCTGCCAACGCTTCATCGGCGGGCTCGACCCGGCCCGCTTCGAGATCCTGGAACGCGCCGGCCAGGTCGTCATCCACCCTGGCGCCGGTCGACAAGTCGTACACGTCGCTTTCCACCACCGCTTCGTCGACCCCGGCGCCGGCGCGTAGCACGACGCGCGCGAACAGCCGCCCTATGGGATGCACGGCCAGGCGCTTCTCGCTCGCCCGCGCCGTGCCGTCCCGTACGGGAATCGCGAGCTCGACGCGCCGCGGATCGCCCGCACCGGCCGGCGCAATCAGACCCAACGACAGGCGCGACGCCCGCGCGCGAATGGCCTCGAGCAGCTGGGAGAGGAAGGGGCTGCCAAGCACCGCGATCTCGGCATCCGGGTCGCGCTCCAGCGCGTCGACCGAGAACGCCAGACGCAAGGATTCGCGGTCCCTGAAAAACGGGCGTTCGGCCTGGGGCAAGCGCAGCTCGGAATGATCCGGGCCGAGTGCGGCCTGCTTCACACCAGCGAGCTGGCAGTAGCGCTGGAGCAGCGGCCGGATGCGCGCGTCGGCGAGCGGATCGTTGTCGCCGATCGGCTGCGGCGCCGGCAGAGCAGGCTCGCGCCGAGGCTTGGGCTTAGGCTTGGGCTTGGGGCGCTGGGTCACTCGGCGTCGGCCTCGATGTCGGCGAGGAACAGGGGAAGACGGTCCACCTGCGCCACGAGCGCGATCGCGCGTCCGGAGCTGCTCCGGCCGATCAGCCTTACCAGCTCCCCGTACTGGGGATGGCTACCGGCTGGCTGGTGCGTCGTGACGCCCCCCCCCGCTACCCCGATCGGCTCGATAGACTGG
>DATHHZ010000075.1:0-3753 GCA_035316965.1 Burkholderiales bacterium
CTGGACCACATCGAATGATAAAGACACGGAGCCGGGGTTGTCTTTCGTATTCTTGCCAAAACGTTTCAAATCTTGCGCGTTTGTCGCGCTCATACCTGCACGTTTGAACGGGGGCTCACCTGCACCAGCGGGCGACGAAGCTCAGCGCTGCTGCCGGAACGTGCTGGGCGTCATTGCCGTCGCCCGATGAAACAGCACGGAGAAGTGGCTCTGATTGGTACAGCCGACCCGGTGGGCGATCTCGGTAATGGACAACTCGGTCTCGCGCAGCAGCGACTTGGCGTATTCGACCCTGCGCTCGATCAGGTACCGATGCGGGGCAATCCCGGTTGTCTGCTTGAACACCCGGGCAAAATGATAGGGGCTCATCGCCAGCGCGCCGGCGATTTCGGAAAGCGCCACACCCTTACCGAGATTGTCGTTCATGTACTCGGTCGCGCGGCGGAGCTTGAACGAGGACAGCACGGTCGCGGTGGGCCGCACCGCGGCTCCGGCCGTCGAATAGCGTCTGAGCAGATGGACCGCCAGCGCACTTGCCAGCGATTCGGCATACAGACGGCCGCCGAAACCTTCGCACTCGAGCTCAGAGAGGAGCGACAAACCAAGCTGCTCGATCTGCGAATCACGCGTGCCGAAGTTATCGAGTATTTCAACGCGTTCCGGCCGGATTTCCCCCGCGACCGCGGCGCTATCCCGGATCAGCGCCGGGGCTAGCCACAACGCGACGGCATCACCTGGTCCCCGATGCTGCCATCCCTTGCCCTCGCCAGGCGGGGTAACGGTAATGTCGCCCTTGGTGATGAGCCTGCGGTCAGCCTTCTTGTAGCGGGTCTGCACCAGGGTCACGGAAGGTCCGAGATGGACGGTGACCAGGACCGCAGACGACCGTGCAACGACCTCGACGTCGTTGGCGCGGTACCGCTCTACGACGATGCCGTTCCACCCGCGCGGCCGGCTTGACTCAAGTGGCGCGGGCAGCACGCCCGCGATCACGACCGGACGCGGGATCGCTCCGGCTGAAAAATGACGGCCAAACATCACTGACTTTCCTCCAGAGATCGTTATTCGTGTACAAGCCGATCATTCAGTCCTCCCTGTTAGTCGTCTTCCTTCCCGCGGTGGCCCTTCGGCAGTTCGATCAGGCCGCCTTCGCGCGTCGAGTCGACCGCGCCGTACTGGTGGCCGGTCGCGAGGTCGATGAAGATGGCGTTCACGTTGCCGATGTCGGCCGGACTGCCGACCACGTGGCCGAGCGCCTGCAGCTTGGCGATCTCGGTCTCGTCGAAGCCTGCTTCGCGCGCGACGACGTTTCCGGTCGTGGTCACCGAGATGCGCGGCGCCTCGATCGCCTGCTTGAGCGTCATGTGGTGATCCACCAGGTTGATGAGCACGTTGTAGACCGAGCTGATGATGGTCGCGCCGCCCGGCGAGCCGAAGGCGGCCACCGGCTCGCGTCCCTTGAAGAGGATCGTCGGCGTCATGCTCGAGCGCGGGCGCTTGCCGCCCTGGACGTCGTTCGCGCCGGGCCCGCCGAAGCGCGGGTGCATGTTGAAGCCGAAGTTGAAGTCGGTGAGCTCGTTGTTGAGCATGAAGCCGTAGCCGGGAACCATGATTCCCGTGCCCCAGCCCTGCTCGATGGTCGTCGTGTACGAGACCACGTTGCCCCACTGGTCGACCACCGAGAAGTGCGTCGTGTGGCCGCCGGCGTAGCTCACCGGCTCTGCGGTCGCAAGCATCGTGCGACCCGGACGCTGCGCGGTCTCGAAAGGCCATGGATCGCCGCGCGGGGCGGCTCCCGAAATGATCGAGGTCAGGCTAATGAGATCGCCGCGCTCGCGAACGTAAGTCGGGTCGAGCAGGCCGCGCTTGGGCACCGGCACGAAATCCTCGTCGCCCATCCACGCCGCGCGGTCCGCGAAGGCGAGCCGCATCGCTTCCGTCATGACGTGCAGCGTCTGCGCTCTTCCGAAGCCGAAGCCGGCAGACGCGTCGCCGAGCGGGTAGCGCTCGATCATCTTGAGCGCCTGGATCATGGTCAGGCCGCCCGACGAGGGCGGCGACATCGCGGCGATGCGATAGCCGCGGTACTCGGCGACGATCGGCTCGCGGATCACGATGTTGTAGTCGGCGAGGTCCTGCATCGTCATGAGGCCGGGCTTGCCGCCGTTCGCCGTGGCGCGCTGCGCGGCGACGATCGCCGCGCCGATCTCGCCGCGGTAAAGCACGTCCGGCCCCTTCGCCGCGATGAGGCGCAGCGTCTTCGCGAGATCCGGCTGCTTGAGGATCTGGCCCTGCTGAAGCGGCACGCCGCCGGGGCGGAAGACAGCCGCGGTCTCCGCGTAGAAGCTCGTGCGCGACGAAGTCGCGTCGCCGGCGAGCACGAAGTTCACCGGGAAGCCGTTCTCGGCGAGCTCGATCGCGGGCTGGATCACTTCCGCAAGCCGCATGCGCCCATAGCGCTGCAGGGCGGTAGTGACCACCTTCAAGGTGCCGGGGACGCCCACCGCCTGGCCGCTGGTGGAAGCGGGCGTGAACCCCTGGTTGGTGCCGTCCGGATTGGTGAAGAGCGTGGTATCGGCGCTCGCCGGCGCCTTTTCCCGGCCCTCGACGGCGAAGGTGCTGCCCTGGCCCTTCGCGAGGTGCACCATCATGAAGCCGCCGCCGCCGATGCCCGAGAACTCTGGCTCGACCACGTTGAGCGCGAACTGGATCGCCGCCGCGGCGTCGATGGCATTGCCGCCGCTGCGCAGCATCCTCGCGCCCGCTTCGGCGGCGAGCGGGTGCGATACCGCCACCGCTCCGCCGCGGAAGCCCGGGCCCGGCGGGACCGCCAGTCCCGAGCCCTCGTGCGCCGCCCACGCGGGCGCGAACCCCGGTACCGCGAAGCTCAGTGCCAGCAGCAATTTGCGCATGTCAGCTCCTCGTTCTCAGCCAGCCGTAGCGCGTATTGCTGCGTGCGCCGCCCGCATCCGCATACGACTGCTTGATTTTCGCCAGGTTGTCGTTCGCATAGTGCGGCAGCGGGCTCTGCGGCGCAGCGCCGGTGGTCGTCGGGAACTCGAGGATGCGCTTGAGCTCCGGCGTGAAGCGGCTCGCGTAGTCCGCCGGCACCGGCTTGTAGACGCCGTGCGGCGAAGCCTCGGCCGCGCCCGGGATCTTGTAGAGCCTGGCCGAATTCAGGCCGAGGATCTTGCGCTTGGCCGACTGGGTGAGCTCGGGATAGCCGTAGCGCCGGCGCATGTCCTCGGGGATCTGAAAGCGCCACAAGGCCTCGATTTGCCATTGCGGCGAGCCGTACCAGACCGAGTCCGAGCCGAAGACGACCCGGTCCTCGCCCATGAACTTCAGGAGCTGCCCGAGGATATGCGCGCAGACCGTCGGGAACGTGATCACCGTCGAGGCGAACGTCGTGCCGATCTCGGCGTAGACGTTCTTGAAGGGCGCGGCGAGCAGCGCCATCTCGGTGGTCCACGAGATGTCGGGCACGCCCTCGCGCTGCACTCCGGAGTTGATCTCGTTCAGCGCGTTGAGCACCCAGAAGCTCGGCTTGATGCACGAGTGGTAGATGATGAAGTTGAACTGCGGCCAGTCGGCTGCCGCGCGCGGAATGTCGATCGGGTGGCCGAGCCGCGGGTCGCTCCCTACCGCGTTGGTCTGCAGGCCCTTGTGGATCGACAGGTTCATGAACCCCGGATGCTCCTTCAGGATGCGTCCGTGGTCTTTGCGCGCGTACTCGTCGATCTTCGCGTACGT
>DATHHZ010000076.1:0-4521 GCA_035316965.1 Burkholderiales bacterium
CCTCCTTCACCAGCGAACGCTCCGTCGACATGCGGCACGGTGCTCTCCTGGAGTAGGTGATCCCTTGAGCGCTGAAAAAACGCTTGCAGATTAAGCTTCTCAGCTGCACTTTTCATATATGTACTATTCAGTTAAAAAAAAACCTATCTGATCGCCGACAGCACGCGCTCGAGCGCGCCGCGGTCGATGCTTGAAATCGTCTCAGTGAACTCCGCCTGCACTTTCTCGACCTGCCGCGCGCCTGCGGCATAACGCTCCTTGCCGTGCGGGGTCACGACGGCTCTCACTGCACGGCGATCTTCGGGATCTTCCACCCGGCGCACCAGCCCGTCCGCCTCGAGACGATCCACGAGCTGCGTGATATTTGAGCGGACGCAGGTCATCTTCGTGGCGCATTCGCTCAAGCTCAGCGGCTCGCCCTCCTTGACCAAGTGCGAGAGAGCGCCGAATTTTGCCAACGAGAGCCCGACCTGCTCCAAGGCTTCCTCAAGGCGCGACTCGAGCACATGCGCGGCCCTGACAAGCGAATACATCATCTGACCGTCGGCGGCACCCGGGCTCACGGAACGCAGCTTAGCGGGTTTATTCATATATGAATATTATAGTGCTGATGCATCGCTTGTCAAGCCCGGGGGGTTGTCCCTCGATCAGCTCAGGCAAAGTGCCCCTCGTCCCGACACGGCAGGATGGCGGTAAAGTTCGACAAGTGCAGGAGAACCTTATGAAAATCGGAATTCCCGGATCACGCCTCTCACCTGACTTCCCGCAGCGATGAGTGCCCTCAAGACCAAGCTGGTCAACGTCATCTATATCCGCACCTCGCCGCGTGCGCTTTGGAATGCGCTCACGCAGCCACAGTCCACGCGTCAGTACTACGTGGGGCTCGAGCTAAAGGCCGAGCTCAAGCGAGGGGGAAGGTTCGACTACATGCACCGGGCCGAACTGCACGGGCGGCCCGGCGCGGGCGTGGAAGGCGTCGTGATCGAGGTGATTCCGCGAAAGAAGCTGGTGCATACCTTCGAGCCGAAATTCATCGAGGACAAGCCCTCACGCGTGACCTACGAGATCGAGCCGATGGGTTTGGTGTGCAAGCTCACCGTGACTCACGACCAGTTTCCGGAGGGCGGTCCCACCCTAGAAACCGTGGAGGAAGGCTGGCCCGAGATCTTGAGCAGTCTCAAGTCCCTCCTCGAAACCGGCGAAGCGCTGGCGATCCCGCGGAACTCCTAGCAGGACCGCGGCAGCTTTCCCGATTCCTTTGCGCCTGTATACTGGTGCCTCGGCGCTATGATTCGAGGAGTTCATCATGGAAGCGGTGAAAGACGCGAGTCATCTCTACGAAGTCGAGCGAAGGGTCACGCATGCCGAACGCCCCGGCTTTCGGATCAACGAGATTCAGATCTCGTCGAACCAGAAAGTGCCCTGGCATTACCACAATAATGTCCAGGACACGTTCTACGTGCTCCGGGGGACGATCCGCATCTTCCTGCGCGACCCCAAGGAGGAAGTTCGCCTCGGGCCCGGCGAAACGTTCTCGGTGCGGCCGAAACGCTCGCATCTGGTGATCAACGGCGGCGATACTTCGGCGACGTTCCTGGTACTGCAGGGCATCGGCGAATATGATTTTGTCCCGCTGATGTGAGGCACTTCGCAATACGTTCAACATCCCACTAGCAGACACCCGCCATGGACACGATCGATCGCAGCTTATCCGAAGAGCAGCGCTTGATGCGCAGTAGCTGCCGCGCCTTCGTCAACGATTTCGTCACGCCGTTCATCCGCCAGAACTGGCAGCGCGAGTGGCTGATGGACCCGGATGCGCGCCTGCCGCGCGCTATCCTCGAACAGGCCGACAAGATCGGAATCCGCACTCTGGGCGTGCCCGAGGAATTCGGCGGCGTTCCGCTCGATCCTGCGCACGAGGTGCAGACTTTCGCCCTCATCTCCGAGGAGATCGCGCGCGGCGACTCAGGGCTTTCCGACAAGCTGGTGCAGATCTGGAAGGTCTCGGTGCTGCTCCGGAACGTCGCACCGCGCCACCTGCAGGAGCTCTGGTTCCCACGCATCGTGAAGGAGCCGGGATTCCTGCTCGCGCATTGCCTCACCGAGCCGCGTGGCGCCTCCGACCGCTGGCTTCCGTACAACGCACCCGAAGCGGCGATGCAAACGCGCGCCGTGCTGAAGGGCGACCAGTGGGTGATCAATGGGCGCAAGCAGTTCATCAGCAACGGCTACGACGCGAGCCTCTACGTCGTCTACGCGAATACGAAGCCGGGCGTGGGCATGCTGCAGGGCACCTCGAGCTTCCTCGTGCCCCGCGGCACGCCTGGCCTCACCATCGCGCGCTGCAACGAGACGCTCGGCGGCCGCTTCATGAACAACGGGGAGCTGGTGTTCGAGGAGATGCGCCTGCCGAAGGACCACCTGCTCGTCGAGAACGACGCGCTCGCCAAGACCGGCGTCTATTTCCGCCCCGGCAAGATCATCCAGGCATCAAAGAACCTCGGCGTGGGCGTCGCCGCTTTCGAGCGCACCGCCGAGTACGTGCAGAACTACGTCCAGGGCGGGCGCATCCTGATCAAGCACCAGGCCGTCGCGCTGCGCTTGGCGGAGATGGCGACGAAGCTGCGCGCAGTGCGCGCCCTCCTTCACGAGGCCGCGCGCGCGGTGGACGAGCGCGCGCCCGACGCCGAGGAGCTGTGCAACATGGTGAAGCTGTTCGCTTCCGAGGAAGTATTCAAGGTTGCGCAGCACGCGGTCGAGCTGCACGGCGGCAACGGCATCATGCTCGACTTCGGAATCGAGAAGCTGTTCCGCGACGCGGCGGTGTTCCTGCACATGGACGCGACAGTGGACATCTCGAAATTCAAGATCGTCAAGCTGATGTTTCCGCACACGGCCGGCGCTTACGCCGGCCCCGAGGCTTGAGAGCCGATAGGAGGCTTATGGTTTTACGACAAACACGTCTATTGACTCTGGGGATGGCGCTCCTCGCGCTCGCCTCGCAGGTCTTCGCGCAGGAGCCCTACCCGTCCCGCACGATCAGAATCATCGTGCCCTTCACCCCGGGCAGCGTGACCGACGTCATGGGGCGCAGCGTCAGCGACAAGCTCTCCGCGAATCTCGGGCAGTCCGTGATCGTCGAGAACCGCCCCGGCGCGGGCGGCACCATCGGCATCGCCCAGGTGGCGAAGTCCGCTCCCGACGGCTACACGCTCGTCGTGGTTTCGGCGGGCTACGCCGTCAACCCGGTGATCTACGAGAATCTCCCCTACGACTCGGCGAAGGACCTCGCCGGGGTGATCCCGCTCGGAAATCTTCCCAGCGTGCTCTTCGTTTCGCCGGCGATCGGCGTGAGATCGGTGCAGGAGCTGATCGCGCTCGCGAAGGCAAAGCCCGGTACGCTCAACTACCCTTCCGCCGGAATCGGCAGCGCGTCGCACGTGAACGCCGAGAAGTTCCTCGCGGTCACTGGAATCAAGGCGGTGCACGTGCCGCTCAAGGGTGCTCCGGAAATGATCACGGAGACCATGGCCGGCCGCACCCAGTTCGGCACCGTAGGAATCTCGGCCGCCCAGTCTTCGATCCGAGACGGCCGGCTAATCGCGCTCGCCGTGAGCGGCAAGAAGCGCGCGCCCAACCTGCCCGACGTGCCCACCGTGGCCGAGGCCGGCGTGCCGGGCGCCGAGTTCAACTTCTGGATCGGGGTGCTCGCGCCGGGGCAGACGCCGCGGCCGATCATCCACAAGCTGCACGCCGAATTCGATCGCGCCCTGCAGTCGCCCGACGTGCGCGACCGCCACGCCAAGCTCGGCGCGGATCCCATGCCGATGAGTCCCGAACAGTTCGACGCCCAGATGCGCGAGGATCTCGCCACGCTGGGGGCCCTGTTGCGCGCCGCGGGCGTGAAGGCGAATTGAATCGGTTCGGGCCCCTTTTCGTTCTGAGATACATTATCTAAATCACATGGGTATCTAGAGTACTCCGCTCATTGTTGCGACGCAACAATGAGCGGAGTATGCTTTGCAGCCTCTCCTAACAAGAGGGGCACTTCATGAAGTCCACCTCCGCCGGCAACAGCACGTCGTTTTCCTCGAAGCCCAGTAATCCGAAACTGGCGACGCTCACGCTCGCAGCGCTGGGCGTGGTCTACGGCGACATCGGCACGAGTCCCCTGTACGCGTTCAAAGAGGCCTTCAGCGGCTCTCACGGGCTGCCTCTGAACGAGGCCAACGTCCTTGCGGTGCTGTCGCTGATGTTCTGGTCGCTGATGCTCATTGTGTCGCTCAAGTACGTGACGATGATGTTGCGTTTCGACAACCGCGGCGAAGGGGGCATTCTCGCGCTGCTCGCGCTCGCTTCGCGGACGACGCGCGACCGCCCGCGCCTGGCGTGGACGATCGCGACCGCAGGCATATTCGGAGCGTCGCTCTTTTACGGCGACGCGCTGCTGACACCGGCGATCTCCGTGCTCTCCGCGGTGGAAGGCATCTCGGTGGCGACACCGGCGTTGGACAAATG
>DATHHZ010000077.1:0-3557 GCA_035316965.1 Burkholderiales bacterium
GCGATGGTGTTCTGGGGCGAAGACAAGATAAGGCGACGCCTCACGCATCGCGAACTGTACGAGCTAGTCTCGCGAATCGCGCAGGGACTGCGTGCGCTGGGCGTCAAACCCGGCGACCGGGTGGCCGCTTATCTGCCCAACCTGCCCGAGGCGATCTCGGCGATGCTCGCCGCGACGAGCATCGGCGCGACCTTCTCGACATGTTCCCCTGATTTCGGGGTGCGGGGCGCGCTCGACCGCTTCGGCCAGATCGCCCCCGCGGTGCTCTTCGCCGCTGACGGCTACTTCTACAACGGAAAGGAAATCGACTCGCTCGAGAAGGTGCGAGAAATCGCTGCGAACCTGCCGGGCCTGAAGCGCGTCGTCGTCGTTCCCTACGCGAGCGATCGGCCGGACGTTTCCGCTGTTCCGGGCGCGCAGCGTCTTGAGGACTTCATCGCCGGTCGGCCCGCGACCGACATCCGCTTCGAGCAGCTCGCCTTCGACCATCCGCTGTATATCCTGTTTTCCTCCGGTACGACCGGGGTGCCCAAGTGCATCGTGCATGGGGCCGGCGGCGCGCTGCTCAAGCACGTCTGCGAGCAGCAGCTGCATTGCGATGTGAAGCCCGGGGATCGGCTGTTCTACTTCACCACGCTCGGCTGGATGATGTGGAACTGGCTCGCCTCGGCGCTCGCTTCGGGCGCGACGCTGCTGCTCTATGACGGCTCCCCCTTCGTGGGGAAGGGCAACATCCTTTTCGATTACGCCGATGCCGAGGGAATGACGCATCTCGGCACGTCCGCGAAGTTCATCGACGCGCTCCTCAAGGCGGGCGTGGAGCCGGCGAAAACGCACCGGCTCGAGCACGTGCGCACCGTGCTTTCGACAGGCTCCCCGCTCGCCCCCGAGGGTTTCGACTACGTCTACAGGGCGATCAAGCGCGACGTGTGCCTCTCCTCGATCTCGGGTGGCACCGACATCTGCGGATGCTTCGTGCTCGGCAACCCGATCCTGCCGGTGTGGCGCGGCGAAATCCAGTGCCGCGCCCTCGGCCTCAAGGTCGAGGTCTTCGACGAAAACGCCCGCTCGGTGAAAGAGCAAAAGGGCGAGCTTGTCTGCACCCGGCCGTTTCCGTCGCTGCCGGTCGGATTCTGGAACGACCCCGACGGAACGAAATACCGGGCTGCCTACTTCGAGAGGTTTCCCGGGGTCTGGACCCACGGCGACTGGTGCGAGATCACCGCTCACGAGGGCATGATCATCTACGGCAGATCGGATGCGGTGCTCAACCCGGGCGGCGTGCGCATCGGCACGGCGGAGATCTATCGCCAGGTCGAGCAACTGGAGGAGGTGGTTGAGTCGCTCGTGATCGGCCAGACCTGGCCGCCCGGGGAGATCGGCGATGTGCGCGTGGTGCTCTTCGTGAAGCTCCGCGAGGGACTAGCCCTAGAAGACGAGCTGGTTGCAAAGATCAAGAACCAGATTCGCACCCATGCCACTCCGCGGCACGTACCGGCGAAAGTCGTGCAGGTGCCCGATATTCCGCGCACCAAGTCGAACAAGATCGTCGAGCTCGCCGTGCGCGACGTGGTGCACGGGCGACCGGTGAAGAACCTCGAGGCGCTCGCGAATCCCGAGGCTCTCGCGCATTTCCGGAATCGGCCGGAGCTCGCCGAGGCCTAGAGCGCCGAGTAGAGCTGCTTCTTCACCTGACGGTAGCGCGCGGCGATCACCGCCTCGTCGGGATGGTGGCCGTCGCGCACGATCCATTTGCCCCCGACCATCACGTGCTTGACCATCTGCCCGTCGCCCGCGAAGAGCAAGGCGTCGAGGAGATCGTCTCCGTTTCGGCCGACCAGGTTGATGTGCTCGGGATCGAGAACGACGAGATCCGCGCGCATGCCCGGTGCGATCGCACCCATCGGGCGCGCGAGCGCCCGGGCGCCGCCCGCGGCGGCTTCGCGCCACAGCGTCGCGCCTACCGAGGGCTGCGCGGGCGAAGCGGCGATATTGCGCCGGCGTGCCACCAGGCGCTGCACGTATTCCAGCCAGCGTAGCTCCTCGACCGGGGTCTGGGAGACGTGGCTGTCCCCGCCGATACCCCAGCGCCCGCGCTTTTCGCGAAAGCGGGAGAAGGGGAAGATGCCGTCGCCAAGATTGCCTTCCGTGGTTGGGCACAGGCCCACCACGGCGCCGCTCGCGGAGAGCTTCTCCGCCTCGCTTTGGGAGATGTGGGTGCAATGCGCGAGACACCAGCGCGAATCGACCGGCATGTTGGAGAGCAGCCATTCCACCGGGCGCTGCTCGCTCCAGGTGAGGCAGTCGTTCACTTCCTTGATCTGCTCGGCGAGGTGGATGTGGATCGGCGCTTTGCGGTCGATGGTGGAAAGACCGTCTACGAGGTCCTTCAGCATCGCCGGGCTCACTGCGCGCAGGCTGTGCGGCGCGACACCGAAGAGCATGTCCGGGTTGTCGCCGATCTGTTTTTTCAGCGTCGAGACCATCCCGAGGACCGCAAGGGGCGTCGTCGCGAAGCGCTTCTGCGCCGGCGCGAGCGGCTCCTCGCCGAAATTCCCGTAAGCGTAGAGCGAAGGCAGCAGGGTAATCGCAATGCCGGTGCGCTGCGCGGCGAGCAGATGCTGCTGCGCCATCTCGACGCGGTTCGCATAGGGCTTTCCGTCCGGCGCGTTGTGCAGATAGTGGAACTCGGCCACGGCCGTGTAGCCGTTCTTCAGCATCTCGCAGTAGAGCTGGGACGCGATCGCGCCCACGTGATCGGGCCCGAGCTGCTTCAGAAACGAATACATCACTTCGCGCCAGGTCCAGAAGCTGTCCTCGGGCGACCCCATGCGTTCGGCGAGCCCGGCCATGGCTCGCTGGAAAGCGTGCGAATGCACGTTCGCCATGCCCGGGATCACCGCCCCGCCCACGGACTCGGCGCCGGCGGCATTCTGGCGGCCGCGTGCGGCTGCGATGTTGCCCTCGTCGCCGATCTCGATCACGACGTCCCTGCTCCAGCCCTCGGGCAGCATCGCCTCGGGCGCGAAGATTCTCTTCATCGGTGCGTCCCCGTCATGCGGCTATGATAGCGAAGCCGCGAGCGGATTGAGCGGGGAGGGGTTTTCATGTATCATTCTCCATCCCATCCCCCTGGTTTTAGATGGCCAAGTATGTGTTCGTTTCGGGCGGTGTGGTTTCCTCTCTGGGGAAGGGGATAGCCGCCGCCTCCCTCGCCGCGATCCTCGAATCGCGCGGCATCAAAGTCACCCTCCTCAAGCTCGACCCGTACATCAACGTCGATCCCGGCACGATGAGCCCCTTCCAGCACGGCGAGGTGTTCGTCACCGAGGACGGCGCCGAGACCGACCTCGATCTCGGCCACTACGAGCGCTTCACGAACACCAACACCACGCGCGCGTCGAACGTCACCGCCGGCGGGATCTACAACTCGGTCATCCGCCGCGAGCGCCGCGGCGACTACCTCGGCGCCACGGTGCAGGTGATCCCGCACGTCACCGACGAGATCAAGCAGCGGATCCTGATCGTCTCCGAGTCGCAGGCGGTCGATTTCGTGC
>DATHHZ010000078.1:0-4547 GCA_035316965.1 Burkholderiales bacterium
CGGCACAACCGGGCTAGGACCCATTCCTCGCTTTGTCCGAAGGATTGCCTCAGCATCCTTCTTGCGATGCGCGCTACGAGCGTGGCAATTTCAGTTGCGGCGAGACTGCAACATACGATTGTTGCGCTCGTACGTTTCCGACTTTTTGCGCAGCACTAATCGGAACCACTGAAACTGCTCATCTGGAACTGAAAAAACGATTTCCAAAAGAGCAGAATCCCACCCTTCTGAGAGAGATCGCAGCCCTGCGCGGGCATCAGCGATCTTAAGCGCCTCCGGCAAACGCTTGGGCGCAATCAGATTGAGGCACTGAACAGCTTCAAGGTAGCGGGCCATGATATTTACTCCAGCAAATCTGCCCTGCACCTCTTTGAGGCTCGGACTCCTCACAGCGGTCCGATTGGAGGCATCAGATCGCCTGCATTGCCCAAGGCTTCCGCTCCGCGGATAAAACAACCAAAGAGATAGGCGACGCCCAGCCCGACAAGAGGCCATGCAACCAGTATCGCGATCATCCAAGTTATCCAGCTCACGAGGGCACCAGGACCCGTTCCGCTCAGCAGCCCGACGGACGTTCGGTAGGGCCACTGCATTTTATGCCGATATCATAAAGTTCGCCGAACGTGCCGAGCAGGCTATCGGTCAGACGCCGCGTGAAATAAGTCTGGTAGGCCGTGCAGGAGTCGAACCTGCGACCAACGGATTAAAAGTCCGCTGCTCTACCACCTGAGCTAACGGCCCGGAAAGGAGCGCGATTCTATTATGTCGCGCGAGCGAGCGTCAATGAAAATGCGCGCTCATGCGACGAATCAGCGCTTACGTTTGACGCATCAGCCGCCAGTACTGGATTTTCATCGTGAGCGCCGCGCCGGCGATGATGGCGAAAAACGCGAGGAACGAGCCGAGCGCGAGCGTGGAAAGCCCCGATACTCCCTGGCCGATGGTGCAACCTAGCGCGAGCACGCCGCCGAAACCCATCAGCGCGCCGCCGACCAGGTGATTGATCAGATCCTCGGCGTCGCGAAAGCTCTCCAGCCGGAACGATCGGGTCGCGAGCGACCAGGCGAGCGAGCCCGCGAACATCCCGAGCACCGTCGCGATCCCGAAGGTCATCACGCGGCTCTTGTCGCTCCACAGAAGGAGAAGCTCGAGAGAGTAGGCCTGCGGCGCGACGAAGGAGAGCGACTCCATGCGGCCGGAGTTGGTGGCGAGGAACTTTTCCTCGAGCGTGGCCGGATCCTCGGCGAGGTGGCCGATGTGCCCTGACAGATACCAGCCCCCGACGACGACAAGGCCGACGACGACTCCGCCCAGGACATTGTCGAATGTGCGGAATTCGCGCGCCTTGAAGACGAACGCGAGCAGGCCCAGCGAGATC
The DNA here is from genome assembly GCA_035316965.1 of Burkholderiales bacterium. GTDB lineage: Bacteria > Pseudomonadota > Gammaproteobacteria > Burkholderiales > SG8-39 > VBDM01. The sequence goes on from DATHHZ010000078.1 coordinate 1,379, forward strand.
GCGAGCCCGAGCGCGGCAAGCACTGCGCGCTTGTCGAACCCGAACGAGCGGGCGAGGATGGACGCGAGATCCTGCTCGCCGGCGAGCGTCGCGCCCACGGAATCGAGCGCCGCCACGCGGAACACTCCGAGGATTCCCTTGAGCGTCATGTACGCGGTGATCGCCAGCACGATCGCGACGACGAGCGATTTGAGGTTGCCCGTGCCGATGCGGATCAGCGTCCTCGAGCCGCAGCCCGAGCCGAGCGTCATGCCGATCCCGAACAACAACCCGCCCAGGATGTAGGAAAGCCAGGTGAACCGTGGCACGGTGTAGATCGTCTTCGACAGATCGACGAGCCCCGCGAGCTGCAGGGCGCTTGCGCCCACGGTCGCCACAGCGATCGCGAGCAGCCACATGCGCATGCGGTTCCAGTCGCCCATGTTGACCACGTCCGACACCGCTCCCATGGTGCAGAAGTGCGTCTTGTTGCCCACGGCGCCGAAGAGGAAGGCGAGCGCAAAGGCCCCCCACACCACCAACGAGGCGAGCGCTGCCGGATTGGATTCGTTCAAGAGACCTCGATTCGGAATGGCCCCGGAATTCCGGCGGGGAGCGCCGAGATTGGCCGCCGCCGGTTATTTTTTCTGTATGAGGCGCTGCTTGGCCTGCTCGGCCGCCGGGCTCGAGGGATACCGTTTCACGAGCGCGCGCAGCGTCTCGCGGGCCGCGGGACTCTCTCCCAGCTCCGACTGGGAGCTCGCGATGTTGAGCAGCGCATCGGGCGCCTTGGAATTCTCCGGCCAGAGCCTGACCACTTTCTGCTGGGCGGCGATGGCGGACTTGTAGTCGCGCATCGCGTAATAGGCGTTGCCGATCCAGTACTGCGCCGAGGGCACGAACTCGCTGCTGGAGAAATTGGTCATGAAATTCTGGAAGCTGGTGATGGCGAGCTGGTAGTTGCCGAGCTTGAACTGGTTGAGCGCCAGCTCGTAGGCCTGCTTCTCGGCGGCCGCGCTGCGCTCGCCCTGGCTCAGCTTGTCCTGCAACTGCGTCTGCGTCTGCTCGAGCTTCCTCAGGCGGTTGTCCAGATCGACGTACAGGTCCTTCTGGCGGCGCTCGAGGGTCTCGGTCTGGTTCGAGAGCACCTCGATCAGCCCGCGCAGCTTTGCGACGTCCTGCTTGAGCGATTCGATCAGCTGGGCGAGATCGACGACGCGGTTCTGCCCTGACGAATCCAGCTGCCCGAGCCTCGCGTCGATCGCCGAGAGGCGCTCCTCGATCGCCTTCTGGCGCGCCTCGACCTGGTTTTTCAGCTGGAAGATCTGCCTGCGCGCCTCCTCGTCGTCGAAGAGGGCCGCATGGGCCGCGATTGGAAACAGGAATATGAACGCGAAGAACCACCCCGCCGGCCAGGTGGGGCGGAGGGGCCCCACCCCCTCCTTAGGCCGGCACCCCTCCTTGGAAAGGAGGGGAAACAAAGCACGAAGGCTTCTTCCCCTCATTGGAAACAGGAATATGAACGCGAAGAACCACCCCGCCGGCTGACGCCGGCACCCCTCCTTTGCAAGGAGGGGAAACAAAGCACGAAGGCTTCTTCCCCTCCTCGGATGAGGAGGGGTGGCGCGGAGCGCCGGGGTGGTCATGTCCGTTAGTATTCCCCGCCGTAGAGCATGTCGCTGCGGCGGTTCTGCGACCAGCATCCTTCGCTGTGATCGGCGCAGCGCGGTTTTTCCTCGCCGAGGCTGACCGGCTCGACCTGCGCTTCGGTCGCTCCCATCAGCACGAGCATGCGCTTGACCCCTTCGGCTCTGCGTTGCCCGAGCGCGATGTTGTATTCACGGCTGCCGCGCTCGTCGCAATTGCCCTGGACCAGCATCTTCTTGCCGCGGTTCTCGGCGAGATACTTGCCGTGGGCCTGCAGCACCGGACGGTACTCGTCCCTGATGTCGTATTTGTCGTACTCGTAGAAAACCGAGCGTTTCGACAAATCGATCTGCGGGGCGGCAGGCTGGACCGGGCGCGCCGCGACCGGAGGCGCGGCCGGTGCAGCCGGAGTCTGCACGCTGGGCTCCGCGGGCTTTTCGGGTTCGACAGGCGTGCTGGCGCATCCATAGAGCAGCGCCAGGGTCAGAGCGGAAAACAATGCCTTCTTCATCACAACCTCCTTTCGAGTGCTCAACAAAACGAGGAGAACTTCCTCCCCGCGTGCTCCCCTAGATTGCGGCCGCAACGTCAATCCGTTGCGGCCGTCAGTTACCCAAAAACGGGCCCCAGGACGGCTCGCGCACATCCGCCGCCTGGATGCCGAGCCGCTGCTTGAAGCGGCCGTCGCTCGATACCGCGGCGAGCACTCCGCGATTGTCGACGTCGGTTGCATACAGAATGATCCGCCCGTTCGGCGCGAAGCTCGGAGACTCGTCGCGCTGTCCGTCCGTCAAAGTCTGAACCTGCTTGCTCTCCAGGTCCATGGCCATCAGCTGGAAACGCCCGCTGACACGCGAAATATACGCGAGGATCTTGCCGTCCGGGCTGACGCGAGGGGATACATTGTAATCGCCTTCGAAGGTCACGCGCACGGGCTCTCCCCCGTTCGCCGGCATCCGGTAAATCTGCGGGCTCCCCCCCCTGTCGGAGGTGAAATAGATGGATTGACCGTCGGGGGTGAAAAATGGTTCCGTGTCGATCGCCCCTGAAAACGTGATGCGCCGGAGGTTGGTGCCGTCGGCGTTCATGAGGTAGATCTGCGAGCTTCCCTCCTTGGTGAGCACGGCCGCGAGCTGCTTGCCGTCCGGCGACCAGGCCGGCGCGCTGTTCGAGCCCCTGTAGTTCGCCACCGGCGCCGGCTGCTTGCTCGCGGTGAGGTTCTGCACGAAGAGGATCGGCTTCTTGTTCTGAAACGAGACGTAGGCCATTCGCGCGCCGTCGGGCGACCAGGCGGGCGACATGATCGGTTCGGAGGAGATCAGGATCGATTGGGCGTTCTGCCCGTCCGCGTCCGCGACGCGCAGCTCATAACGCGGGCCCTGCTTGACTATGTAGGCGATGCGGGTGCTGAACACGCCGCGCTCGCCGGTGAGCTTCTCGTAGACGAAATCGGCGATCTTGTGGGCCGTCAGCCGGGTCTGCGCGGCCGTCAGGGTGAACGCGATGCCGCCGATCTGCGACTGCTTGAGCACATCGAGCAGGC
>DATHHZ010000079.1:0-6366 GCA_035316965.1 Burkholderiales bacterium
CAACCCGAGGTTGTGACCGGCGAGCGGCACCACGTCGTCGGCTCGCAACGAGATTTCGCGCACCGGCTCGGCAAGCGTGAAATTGAAGAGCCGCTCGCGCAGGAGCAGTATGAAATGCTCGGCGTCGCGGGAAGGCGCGACCAGGCCGATCGCGATTTCGGTGGCGGCTTTGTCGCGGTGCCTGAGACTGAGGACGAAGCGCTGCACGCCGCCCGAACGCGCGGCGAGGAACCCGGCGAGCTGGATGATCAGCCGCCTCGCGGCGAAGAGCAGCGCCTCGGCTTGGGTGACTTCGGCGGGAAGTGAGAGTGCCGCCCCGAACCGGGCCGGCGGGACGAAAAAATTCCGCGGATCGGAAAGCCGCCCGAGCGCGCGGTCCAGCTCGTCGAGAGGTCCCTGTCCGAAGCGCCGCGCGATGCCTTCGCGCGGCAGCGCGCGCAGCTCGCCGAGCGTGCGCACGCCGATCGCCTCGAACGCTGCCAGCGCTTCGTCGTTGCAACGCAGAACCTCCAAGGGTAGTGCGGCCAGCACCGGCTCGAGTTCAGCACTCTCGCCGATAAATTTCTGCTTTCCGACCAAGGCGAGCCAGAAAGCCGCGCGCGGCGTGGGGGCGCCAGCGAGCACAGAGCTCCAGCCCATTTCTGCCAACCCCCGGCGCAGGCGCCCGAGAAGCGATTCCAGGCCGCCGAAGAGCTTCAGGCTGCCCGAGACTTCGAGCAGCACGCCATCGGGAAATTCGAGCGCCACGCCCGGTGTGAATTGCGCCGCCCACCCGGCCACCCCGAGCAGCGCTTCGGTTTCCGTCGCCAGGTCGCGCGGCGCAACGCGCAGCCGCGGCGCGAGAGCGAGCGCCGCCGCTACGGCCATGCCGGCGCGAATGCCGCGTGCGAAGGCCTTGCGGTCGCAGGCGAAAACGCAGTGCCGCTCTTCGACCGCGAAAGGCTCAGGCGTGGACGAGCCGCGCAGAAAAATCTCGAGCGGCAGCTGAGGCAGCCGGATGGCGATCCACATGATGGTTTTTGCCGCGCACGGCGGGCGGCATCGACGGCAGCAGGATGGGCTGAGCGAGGGGAGCGCCGCGGCGCTTGAGCACGCGTACCGCTAGGCCGCCGTCGCTCGTGCCGAGCGCGATCCGCAGCGGGGCGGGAGAAGACTCGCTGGCAGCCTCCGGGACCCGGAACAGAAAAGCAGGTGCGCGGCCGCCTTCGGCAGCGATCTGCAGGCGCCTCAGCTCGGCGTATTTCGCGCCTTGAGGCCAGGCGAGCACCGCGCCGCAGGCGTTCGAGGCAAGTGCCTGCTCGGCCGCCCAGAGCGTTTCTTTCGGCGAGGCAGTGCGCACGATGACGAGGTTCGCGACATCGATTCCCGCTGCGGCGAGCGCCGGTGCGTAGGGCAGGTGAGGCGGCGCGATCCAGACGAGCCGCAATCCGCGCTTGGACAGTCCGGCAAGCGCAGGTCCAAGCAGGCGCAGCTCGCCGATGCCTTCGTGCGCAGGCAATATCTCAGTCAGCGCTCCGGCAGGCCAGCCCCTGCCGGGAAGCTCGGCGTCAAGCCCGGGAAATCCACATGGAATGGTCGGCGTGCCGGCCCGGCTCAGACTGTCGCCGCGCCAGATGTCGGGACGATCGAGCAGGACGGCGAAAGAGAAAGGCATGCTCGCCATGGAATCGCGCCTGCGGGAAAGCGAGCGTCAAAGAGGTCTGCGGATCACGCCGACGCCGAGGCCTTCGATTGCAAAGTCGTCCTCGCGCAGATCGACGACGATGGTCTTGAACTCGGGATTCTCCGGGAGCAGTTCGACGGTGTTGCCGCGGCGGCGCAGGCGCTTCACCGTGACCTCGTCGTGCACCCGCGCCACCACGATCTGGCCCGAGCGCGCCTCGCGCGTGCGGTGCACGGCGAGCAGGTCGCCGTCGAGAATGCCTGCATCGCGCATGCTCATGCCGCGGACTTTCAGCAGGTAGTCGGCGCGCGGCTGGAACAAGGCGGGATCGACCTGGCAGTGCCGTTCGACGTGCTCCTCGGCGAGGATGGGGCTGCCCGCGGCGACGCGTCCTATGAGCGGCAACCCGGGCTCCTCGGTGAGGCGGATTCCGCGCGAAGCGCCCGGGGTCAGCTCGATCGCGCCTTTCCTCTCCAGCATACGCAGATGCTCTTCGGCGGCGTTGGGCGAGCTGTAGCGGAATGCCTTCGAGATCTCGATCCGGGTAGGCGGAAAGCCGGTCTTCTGGATGGCTTTGCGGACGAAGTTGAGGATTTTCTGCTGCTTGGGTGTGAGCTCTTCGGTCATGGGGCCTCCGTATCTGTATTTATATACAGTCTTTGCCCGCTTGGCAAGAGGGGCCGCCGGCAGCCCGCCCGGGCGTATAATTCGCGCCAGGCTCTTTTCATCCATGGCGCAACCCTACGAATCCGATCTCACCCGAATGATCCGCGAGCTGCTCCAGGAGAAGCCGCACATCGTCCAGGAGCAAAAAAAGGGGCGGGCGCTGTGGTGGGACAGAAAACTCGACCCCGAGGAGCTGAAGCGCACCCGGGAATCGAACGTCAAGCAGCAGGCCTACGTCTATCAAAACAAGGTCTGATTCCCGCCTCCGGGCGTTCGTTGCGGTCTTCGCGGCCTGTGTTGCGCTTTGCGGTTGCACTCCACCCCGCGGTTCCGCTTTCAGCATGGAATCTCCGCCGCTCCCGGCGGACCCGTTGCTGGCGTCGGCCCTCGTCGGGCGCGGTGACAGCCTCGATGAGCGGGAGCGAATCGCCGAGCTCAACCAGAAACGGGATTGGGACGGGCTATTGCGCTATGCCGAGGAGCGGCAGCGCCGGGACCCCGAAGGCTCCGATTGGGGGGTGATCGCCGCCTACGCCTGGGTACGCCGCGGCGATTATCCGAAAGCGACCTCGGCGCTCTCGCGGGTGATTCAGCGCAACCCGGAGGACATCGGGGCCTGGAACCTGCTCGGGGAGTCCCAGCGTCAGGCAGGGCAGCCGGGTCAGGCAGTTCGCACCCTGGAGCGCGCGAGCGCCATAGGCCGAACCTCCTTTGCGACGTTCTTCCTTCTCGGAGAGGCCTATCGCGATGTCAATCGGCTCGACCGCGCAATCACTGCGTATCGGGAGGCCGCGCGCCTGGAACCGGAATTCGCGCGCGCCTGGTTCGAACTGGGGGCTGCCCATATTCGGCTTGGGGAGCGGGATGAAGCCCGGGGTGTCCTGGAGCGGTTGGAAAGGCTCGATCCGATGCTGGGAGAGGAACTCAAGAAGCGTTTGGAAGCCAGGCGGAGTCCCTGACCTCCGTGCCCATTTGTCGCATATGTATATTATGTTAAATTAGCTACGGGCCTCAGAAATACTTAAGGTCACTTCTAGGATCGTCTCACGGCTCCTTTGAAAAGCCTGAAAAAACTTTCCGTGGTGGCAGCCGCCAGCTCGCTGAGCTCGATGCCCCGGAGGCGGGCCACTTCCTCCGCCACATAGCGGACCAGAGCGGGTTGATTGGTTTTCCCCCGGTGAGGGACGGGGGCGAGATAGGGGGAATCGGTCTCGACGAGCAAGCGTTCCAGAGGGATCGCGCGGGCCACGTCCTTCAAGGCCCCGGCGTTCTTGAAGGTCACGATGCCCGAGAACGAGATATGGAATCCCAGGGCGATCGCCGCGTCGGCCACCGCCCGGGACTCGGTGAAACAGTGCATCACCCCCCCTACTTCGGCCGCCCCCTCTTCCCGCATGATGGCCAGCGTGTCCTCGGCAGCTTGGCGCGTATGGATAACCAGAGGCTTCCGGCATTCGCGCGCGGCGCGTATGTGGGCGCGAAAACGCTCGCGCTGCCACTCGAGATCGCCGCTTACGCGGTAGTAATCGAGCCCGGTCTCGCCGATCGCGACGATCCGCGGGTGGCGTGCGAGCTCGACCAGCCGCAGCGGATCCACCTCAGTGCGATCCTCATGGTCCGGATGCACGCCGACGGTCGCGAAGAAATTATCGTAAGCCTCGGCAAGCGCGAGCACCTTGGGAAACCCGGCGTAATTGACGCTGATGCACAGGGCATGCGTCACGCCGTTCGCGCGCATCTCTTGCCGCACTTCGTCCATCTTGCCGTCGAATTCCGGAAAATCCAGATGGCAGTGTGAATCGACCCATCCCGGAGCCGGACTCGTTTTCTCGCTCACGGCCGACCGACCAGCCGCTGATACTGCAGCAGGAGGTCCTCAACAAACAGCTTCGCGTTGAGCGGGTGCCGGGCGAGCGCCCGGGCTTGCGCCAGCCGGCGCAGATAAGCGGCGATATCCGCGGCGTCGCAGAGACGTGCCGCATCTGAAATCACTTCTTCATGGCTCAGGCTATACCGCACCCGACCTGCGACTCGGGCGAGCAGCAGATCGTAGCTCCATCGCTGCAGCCATCCAACCAGGTCCCATAGAGGAACGCGCGAGACGGTTTCGGCGAGAGCAATCGGGTCGAAGTCTGGATTTCCAAGATTCTCGATGAAGAGCAGGCGATCGGCGTTCGTGTCGGCGGCTTTGAGCGCGGCAAGCGGCGCACCTCCAGCACCAGCCAGCGTCGCCTCGGGTTGCCTGAGGCCTTGCTCCTTCAGCCAGCGCAGGACCGGTTCTGAGGGCGGGAACGGCAACGCAAACTTCAGGCAGCGGCTTCGCACCGTCGCGACCAGGCGCTCGGGCTGCGTGGTGACGAGCAGAAAAACTGTGGCAGGCGGGGGCTCCTCGAGGTTTTTCAGCAACGCGTTTTGCGTATTTGCGTTCATTGCTTCTGCAGGGTAGATCAGGATGACGCGCACACCACCCCGATGCGTCCCGACCGCAAGGAAGTCGGCGAGCTCGCGTACCTGCTCGATGCGGATCTGCTCGCTGCGTTTCTTCGCAGGCTCCGCGCCCTCCTCCCGCGACTCGGGCGCCATGCTCTCGGGCACGATCAGCCGGAGATCGGGGTGATTGCCAAGCGAAAACCAGTTGCAAGCGTGGCAGGTCCCGCATGCTCGCTGGTCCGGTTGGGGCCGCTCGCACAGCAGCGATTGCGCGCACGCTTGAGCGAATTCGAATTCGCCCAGGCCCTCCGCGCTCTGTATCAAGATCGCATGGGGCAGTCGCTCTCGCAGCCGAGTCCAAGCCTTCCAGGGCTGTTCTTGCCACTCAAATATCATGGTTCAACATATAGTTGAAACTATATCCTCAACGTCTTTCTTAACTTCGGAAAGCGACCTCCCGCACTGGACCACTCTCATCCGGCGAGGTTCGGCCGCGGCGCGCTCGAGATACGCCGCCCGGACGCGCTCGAAGAAGGCCTGACTCTCGAGCTCGAAACGATCGCCTCGCTCCTTCGCAAGGCGCGCGAGCGCGACCTCGACCGGCGCGTCGAAAACGAGGGTCAGGTCGGGCTGCAGCCCGGCGTGGACCCAACGCTCAAGCGCCGCGATCCGATCCCTCGACATTCCTCGCCCCGCGCCTTGATACGCATAGGTCGCGTCGGTGAAGCGTTCAGAAACGACCCAGCGCCCCGCGGCGAGGGCGGGCGCAATCACTTGCGCGATATGCTCGCGGCGCGCGGCAAACATCAAAAGGGCCTCGGTGTCGATATTCATCGTATGGGAGAGCAGGAGCGCGCGCAATTTCTCGCCGAGCGGCGTACCGCCCGGCTCGCGGGTGACTACGATGTCTTTCCCGCGCGCGCGCAGGAAATCGGCGATGCCGCCGACGTGCGTACTCTTACCTGCACCGTCGATGCCTTCCAGGGTGATGAACTTGCCGCGGCTCATCGACCCGCACGCCGGCGGGCGCCGGGCATTTGATATTTGGCGACCGCGCGGTTGTGCTCGACGAGCGTCCGGGAAAATTGGCTCGTTCCATCCCCGCGGGACACGAAATACAGCGCGTCGGTCTCAGCGGGATGCATCACGGCCGCGAGCGAGGCGAGTCCCGGCATCGCGATCGGATGCGGCGGCAGACCCCGCCGCGTATAGGTGTTGAAGGGCGTGTCCGTCACGAGGTCCTTCTTGCGCAGGTTGCCGTCGAATCGCTCGCCCATGCCGTAGATCACGCTCGGATCGGTCTGCAGCTTCATTCTGCGACGCAAACGGTTCACGAACACTGCCGCGATCATCTCGCGGTCGCTCGCGCGGCCAGTCTCTTTTTCGACGATTGAAGCGAGGATAAGCGCTTCGTAGGGGTCTGTCATCGGCAGATCCGGAGCGCGCTTCGACCAGGCGGATTCGAGCTGCCTTTTCATGACGCGGTGAGCCCGTGTGAGCACGGCGATATCGCTCGACCCCTTGACGAAGACATAAGTATCGGGAAAGAACATTCCTTCCGGAAACATCTCCATGGCTTCGAGTTTCGCCATGATCTCCGCCCCCGA
>DATHHZ010000080.1:0-2636 GCA_035316965.1 Burkholderiales bacterium
CGCGGACCGGCGATATCAACTTCTATCTGAGCGGCCTCGGTACCGCGACGCCGCTCAAGACGGTGACCGTACGGAGCCGGGTGGACGGAGAGCTGCTCAAGGTCTTGTTCAAAGAGGGACAGGTGGTGAAGGAGGGAGATCTCCTCGCCGAGATCGACCCGCGTCCCTACCAGGCGCAGCTCACGCAGTTCGAGGGTCAGATGGCGCGCGATCAGGCGCTTCTCGCGAACGCCCGCATCGACCTGGGGCGCTACCGCACGCTGTACGCCCAGGACTCGATCGCCAAGCAGCAGGTGGACACGCAGGAGGCGCTGGTTCGCCAATACGAAGGCACGGTCAAGATCGACCAGGGGCAGATCGACAACGCCAGGCTCCAGCTGACGTATTCCCGCATCACCGCGCCGATCACCGGGCGCCTGGGCTTGCGCCTGGTCGACCCGGGCAACATCGTGCGCTCGGGCGACGCGAACGGCCTTGTAGTCATCACGCAACTGCAGCCGATCACGGCGATCTTCACCATTCCGCAGGACAATTTGCCGAACGTGATGCAGCGGCTGCGCTCGGGCGAGAAGCTGCCGGTCGAGGCCTACGACCGCGAGCAGAAGAAGAAGCTCGCCTCGGGCATGCTCGCGAGCGTCGACAATCAGATCGATCCCGCGACGGGCACGATCAAGCTCAAGGCGCAGTTCCCGAACGAGGACGCGAGCCTCTTTCCCAATCAGTTCGTCAACGTGCGCATGCTGCTCGATACCCGGCGCGACGCCACGCTCGTCCCGTCGGCGGCCGTCGTGCGCGGCGGGCAGGGGACTTTCGTCTATGTCATCAAGGAGGACAGAACGGTCGAGCTGCGCAAGGTGAGCGTGGGCACGGCCGAAGGCGACAACCTATCCGTCGAGTCCGGCCTGGCACCCGGAGAGCTGGTGGTCGTGGAAGGCAGCGATCGCCTGCGCGACGGCGCAAAAGTGGAGATTCCCGATCGCGCGGCCAGCGCCGCGCCCGGCAAGAGCGGCAAGGCGCCGCCGAAAGGCGAGGGCAAGCGGCGCCGCAAAGAGGGCGCGTGAACCCCTCGCGGCTGTTCATCCTGCGGCCGGTGGCGACCTCGCTCTTGATGGTCGCGATCCTGCTCGCCGGCGCGATCGCCTACCGGCTGCTGCCGCTCTCGGCCTTGCCCGAGGTGGACTACCCGACGATCCAGGTCGTCACCTTCTATCCCGGCGCGAGCCCGGACGTGACGACTTCCTCGATCACCGCGCCGCTCGAGCGCCAGTTGGGCCAGATGCCGGGACTGAAGCAGATGTCCTCCACCAGCTCCGGCGGCGCCTCGGTGATCACGCTGCAGTTCAGCCTGGAGCTGACGCTCGACGTTGCCGAGCAGGAAGTGCAGGCGGCGATCAACGCGGGCTCGAATTTCCTCCCCGCAGACCTGCCGGCGCCGCCCGTCTACAGCAAGGTGAATCCGGCCGACGCGCCCATCCTCACGCTCGGAATCACCTCGAAGACGATGCCGCTGCCGCAGGTGCAGAACCTTGTGGATACGCGCCTTGCACAGAAGATCTCGCAGCTTGCCGGTGTGGGCCTGGTGACGCTCTCGGGCGGCCAGCGACCGGCGGTGCGCGTTCAGGTGAATCCGCGCGCGCTCGCGGCCAACGGCCTGGGCCTCGAGGACGTACGTATCGCGATCGCCTCGGCGAACGTCAACCAGGCGAAGGGCAGCTTCGACGGCCCGAGCCGCGCCTACACCATCGACGCCAACGATCAGCTGCGCTCGGCCGCCGAATACCGCGCGGTCGTCGTCGTGTATCGCAACGGCGCGCCGATCCTCCTCTCGGACGTCGCCGACATCGTCGAGAACGCGGAGAACGTGCGGCTTGCGGCGTGGATGAACGACGTTCCCGCGGTGATCCTCAACATCCAGCGCCAGCCGGGGGCCAACGTGATCGAGGTGGTGGATCGCGTGAAGCAGCTGCTTCCGCAGATCACTTCCTCGCTCCCCGCGTCGGTCGAGGTCGCGACGCTCACCGACCGCACCGTCACCATCCGCGCCTCCGTCAAGGACGTGCAGTTCGAGCTGATGCTCGCGGTGGCGCTGGTCGTGATGGTGATCTTCCTTTTCCTGCGCACGGCCGCGGGCACGCTCATCCCGAGCATCGCGGTGCCCCTGTCGCTCGTCGGCACATTCGGCGTCATGTATCTCGCGGGGTTCAGCGTCAACAACCTCACGCTGATGGCGCTCACCATCGCCACGGGCTTCGTGGTCGATGATGCCATCGTCATGATCGAGAACATCGCGCGCTACGTCGAGGAAGGCGAGCCGCCCCTGCAGGCTGCGCTGAAGGGCGCCGAGCAGATCGGCTTCACCATCATCTCGCTGACGTTCTCGCTGATCGCGGTGTTCATTCCGCTGCTGTTCATGACCGGCCTCGTCGGCCGCATGTTCCGCGAGTTCGCGCTGACCTTGACCATCGCGGTCGTGGTCTCGGCGATCGTTTCGCTGACGCTGACACCGATGATGTGCAGCCGCATCCTGCGCCATCGGGCGGCAAAGGCCGGCAACCCTGTCGGCCGGTTCTTCAATCGGGCGCTCGATCGCACGGTCGAATATTACGGCCGGAGCCTGCAGTGGGTGCTCCGCCACC
>DATHHZ010000081.1:0-2366 GCA_035316965.1 Burkholderiales bacterium
CGCTGCAGGCCGTCGAGCCCAAGCGCCTCTACCGGCAAATCGCCGACCAGATCGCGCAGTTGATCGCGAGCGGCGAATTTCCCGCGGGTTCGCGGCTGCCTGCGGAACGCGAGCTCGCGGTATCGCTCGGCGTTTCGCGCACGTCGGTGCGGGAGGCCATCATCTCGCTCGAAATGAACCGCCTGGTCGAAGTGCGCGTCGGGACGGGCATTTTCGTGGTAACGCCGGATGGTGCCGCGCCGCGTAACGGCGCGGATGCAGGTCCGGGTCCGTTCGAGCTGCTCGATGCGCGCAAGCTGATCGAAGGCGAAATCGCCGCGCTCGCGGCGCGCAAGGGCAAGGCGGACGACTTCGAGGCGCTTGCGCGGAGCGTGGAAAGCCTCGAAGAGCACGTCGACGACTTCGCCGCGCGCGAAGCGGTCGACCGCGATTTTCACCTGCGTCTCGCCAAGGCCACCGACAACAGCTCGCTCGAGCTCGTCGTCGAAGGGCTCTGGAACCAGCGCGCCGAGCTGTGGGGACGCCTCCAGCACCATTTCCATACCACGGAGCTCGCGTCGCAGACGGTTCGCGACCATGCGGCGATCGCGAAAGCAGTCGCTGCGCGCGATCCGGCGGCGGCGCGTGCCGCGATGCACCGGCACATCGCCCGCGTCGCGCGCGAGTTCCAGCGCGGCATCGACGTGGCCGCGCAGCGCCCCGGGACAAGCACCGCGACGGTGAAGACATTGGCACGGCCTCGCGGGCCGAAGCCGCGCGGGTGAACGAACATTCATATACCGGATCTGATCCCGGCAGGCGGCGCGGCATTGCAGCGTGCCGCCGATCCCGACTCGAAGCGGTCATTACCCACAGGAGGAGCTCCATGAAAGTTGCTGGTTCATTTCCGAGCGGTCAACGGCGTGGCGCGCTGCGCATGGCTGCCGCGGCGATCGCGTTCGTTGCATTGGCCGCGCAGCCGGTGTTCGCGCAGGTCCCGGCAATGCCCAAGAGCCCGGTGACAATCAATATCAGCGATCCGGCGGGTGATCTCCAGCTGACGCAGGCGGCGATCGAGGAGTACCAGAAGAAACATCCGCAATTGCTCGAGAAGTTCAACATCGTGAGAGCGACGGCGCCCGAACTTCCAGGCAAGCTCAAGGCGATGCAGGGTGCGGGGCGTGCCGACATTGATTTGATTCTGACCGGCACCGATTTCCTGGCCGCCGGCATCGAGCAGGGTCTGCTGATGAAGGTGCTGCCGACCTACGCCTCCAAATTTCCGAACCTGATGGCCAATTACCAGCCGGCCGCCGCGAAGATGCAGGAGCTCGCGGGCGATTACGGCGTCGCCGTCGTGTTCATGCCGGCCGGTCCGCTCGTCGAGTACAACCCGGACAAGGTCAAGCAGGCGCCGACGACGCCGCAGGAGCTGCTCGCCTGGTGCAAGGCCAATCCCAACCGCGTGATCTACGCGCGGCCCGCCAATTCGGGCCCCGGACGCACGTTCATCATGGGCCTGCCGTACATTCTGGGCGACAAGGACCCGAAGGACCCGGTGAACGGCTGGGAAAAAACGTGGGCGTACCTGAAGGATCTGAACAGCTGTATCGAGTACTACCCGACCGGCACCGGTGCCGTGATGAAAGAACTGGGCGAAGGCTCGCGCGACATCACGTTGACGATGACTGGCTGGGACATCAATCCGCGCGTGCTCGGCATCGTTCCAAAGAACTACAAGGTCGTGCCGTTCAAGGGCATGACATGGGTGAACGACGCGCACTACATGGTGATCCCGAACGGCGTCGCGCCGGAAAAGGTCGCCGTGGTCCTGGACCTGATGGCCTATCTCCTGACACCCGAAGCGCAGGCGTACACGTACGACAAGGGTTATTTCTATCCCGGTCCCGCGATCAAGAACGTATCGCTGTCGATGGCGCCCAAAGAGAGCCAGGACGCGATCAAGGAGTACGGCCGTCCGGAATACGAAGGCTGGCTCGCCCAATTCCCGCACACGCAGTCGTTGCCGCCGAAGGCGCAGGTGGAAGCGTTCCGGATCTGGGATCAGCAGGTCGGGGCGCAGAAAACGAAGTGAGGTTATCCCGTCGCGGAGGACGCGACGGGATGACTCGCCGCGTTGAACCGTCGGTGATGCCGCCGGTTAACGCGGCGGCCTGCGGCTTCGGGTAAGACATCCGCGGACCTTCGCCCCTAACTCGATCCGATGAAACACGACTTCAGCGAACTCCGACTCGACCGCGTGACGCGGCGCTTCGCCGGCGCCGGCGGTCACGCCTTCGCCGCGCTCAACGAGCTGACGATCACGATTCGTCGCGGCGAGTTCGTCGCGTTGCTGGGCCCTTCCGGTTGCGGCAAGTCGACGGCGC
>DATHHZ010000082.1:0-2301 GCA_035316965.1 Burkholderiales bacterium
GTGGTCGACTTGCCCGCGCCGTTGGGACCGAGGAATCCCAGCACTTCGCCTGTGCCGACTTCGAAGGAGACGCCGTCGACTGCGCATTTCGAACCGAAGGACTTGCTGAGATTTTCCACCTTGATCACGGCGCCCCTCCAAAACACATACACAGACCGGCACGGGTCGGCTGAAGTTCCCGCCGCGGCCAGCGGAACCGGATTCTATCGCAACCTCGATCCGGATATAAGCAAATGACCAATGACCATCAGCCCGCGCTTTCAAGCAGCGGGACGAAAGCCTTATAATTTTCCCTTTCACGCCGCCCTCCGGGCGGACCGGCAACACAAAGGATTGTGCGTTGACCCACGTCGTCATGGAAAGCTGCATCAAGTGCAAATACACCGACTGCGTCGATGTCTGCCCCGTCGATTGCTTCCACGAGGGGCCGAACATGCTGGTGATCGACCCGGACGAGTGCATCGATTGCGCGGTCTGCATCCCCGAGTGCCCGGTGAACGCGATCGTGCCCGAGGAAGACGTGCCCGAGGAGCAGAAGAAATTCACCCCGCTGAACGCCGAGCTCGCCAAGATCTGGCCGGTGATCACCGACGCCAAACCCGGACCCGAGGACGCCGACCAGTGGAAGGACGTGAAGGACAAGCTCAAGCTCCTGGAGCGCTAGGCGCGGGATGCTGAAGCTTGCTCACGGCCTGTCCTTCGCGGAACTCTACGAGCGCGACGGCCTTGTCAGGCTCGATGCCGCATTCCTGGACCATCTCGGGGCCGCGGAATCCGCGCTGAGACCGCAGCTCGAAGCCGCGCGCGCGACTGCCAGTCTCGATTCCCGGTCCGAATCGGCCCTGATCCTCGAGATCGCGCCGCACCTGGACGATTTTCTCGCCGAGCTGTTCGGCATCCAGGCCGAGTTCCACGCGCTCGCCGCCCGCCACCACGAGCTCGCCCCGCTCTACACGGTCAAGCGTCAGTTCGTGCAGCGCCGCGCGGGGAACAAGGTGAAGCCCGAGGAAGCGGCCAAGCTCGACGGCCCCGCGCTCGAGGCCGAGCTGAAAAAAAATCACCTGGACGGGCGCTTCGATGAGCTGACGTTCGCGAAAAAAGTCACCCATTGGCTCGCCGATGAAGCCGGGCACGCGGTTCCGCTCGGCCTCGCGCTGAAATATTCGGCCTGGGCGCTGCACACGCCCGCCGGTCGCGAACATGTGCAAGCTGGCGTTCTCTTCAAGGCGCCGTCCAAGATCGATCCGCAGAATCTCCTCGTGCACGCGCAAAAGAGCGACCGGGAGGGCGTCGTCACCTACACGATCAAACCCGAGCACATCCGCAGGCGCAAGGGCTTCGCCCTCACCGACCCGGGTACCGATCTCGTCGGCGCGCTCGACCAGGCGAATTACTGCATCTGGTGCCACACCCAGGGAAAGGATTCCTGCTCCAAGGGTCTCAGAGAAAAATCGCCTCCGGAAACGCCGAACAAGGCGGCGTTCAAGAAGAGCCCGTTCGGAGTGACGCTCGCCGGCTGCCCGCTCGAAGAAAAGATCTCGGAATTCCATACGCTCAAGGCGCAAGGCAACGCGCTCTCGGCGCTTGCCGTGATCGTCATCGACAATCCCATGGTGGCGGCGACCGGACACCGCATCTGCAACGATTGCATGAAGGCCTGCATCTACCAGAAGCAGGAGCCGGTGAACATTCCGCAGATCGAGACGCGCACGCTGAAAGACGTGCTGGAGCTGCCCTGGGGCTTCGAGATCTACTCGCTGCTCACGCGCTGGAACCCGCTCAATTTCCGCCGCCCGCTGCCCCAGCCCGCAACCGGCTACAAGGTGCTCATCGCCGGCATGGGTCCCGCGGGCTTCACCCTCGCCCACTACCTCATCAACGAAGGACATGCGGTGGCGGGCATCGACGGCCTGAAGATCGAACCGCTGCCGGCCCGATTCTCCGGAATCGACGCCGACGGGAGCCGGGTGCCGGTCGAGCCGATCCGGGACGTGCAAACACTGTATGAGGTCCTCGAGGACCGCGTCATGGCGGGATTCGGCGGTGTCGCCGAGTACGGCATCACGGTGCGCTGGGACAAGAATTTCCTCAAAGTCGTGCGCCTCCTGCTCGAGCGGCGCGGGCAGTTCGCGATGTACGGAGGCGTGCGCTTCGGCGGCACGGTCAGTGTCGAGGACGCGTTCGAGCTCGGCTTCGACCACGTGGCCCTCTGCATGGGCGCGGGCAAGCCCACGGTGCTCGACATTCCCAACGGGCTCGCGCGCGGCGTGCGCGCGGCATCCGACTTCCTGATGGCGCTGC
>DATHHZ010000083.1:0-12020 GCA_035316965.1 Burkholderiales bacterium
GATCGCGAGCAAGTACGCCGATCCGGAGAACGGACGGCACAACCTCGAGATCCTGACGGCGGCGACCCTGGAGGCGAGCCTCGTCGCCAGCCCTGAGGACGGTCACGGCCGCCGCGCGGAAGTCATGGAGGAGCTGTCGCAGCTCGCGCTCGCCGCCTATCGGGGCCTGGTGCGCGATACGCCGGGCTTCATGGAGTTTTTCCGCGCGGCCACGCCGTTCTCGGAGATCGCGCGCCTCAACATCGGCAGCCGGCCGGCGTCGCGAAAAGCCTCCGATCGTCTCGAGGATCTGCGCGCCATTCCCTGGGTGTTCAGCTGGAGCCAGTGCCGCATCATGTTGCCGGGGTGGTACGGCTTCGGCGCCGCGGTGTCGCAGTGGCTGGATCAAAAGCACGGCACTCTGCAGGAGCTGCAGGAAATGCACGCGAGCTGGCCGTTTTTCCGCACCGTGCTCTCCAATCTCGACATGGTGCTTGCGAAGACCGATCTCGGGCTCGCCGCGCGCTACGCCGAGCTGGCCGACGCGCGAGCGCGCGAGGCTGTGTTCCCGCGCATCGAGGCCGAATGGCGCGCGGCGCGCGACGGGCTTTTCGCGATCACGGGCGAGAGCGAATTCCTCGCCGACAACCCGACGCTCGCCCGCTCCATACGCAACCGCTTCGCGTACCTCGATGCGCTGAACCACATTCAGCTCGCGCTCCTGCGCCGCTACCGGGCGGGGGACACGGACGAACGCACCCTGCGCGCGATCCATCTCTCGATCAACGGCATCGCCGCGGCGCTCCGCAACAGCGGCTAGCGCGGCGGTCGCGGGTCGCCTAGTCGGCTCGAATACCGACTTCGCGGATCAGCTTTCCCCACTTCGCCGTCTCGGCGGCGACGAATGCCGAGAACTGCGCCGGCGTCATCGGCGTAAACCTCGCGCCTTCGGTCAAGAGGCGCTGCTGCACTTCGGGCGTGCGCATGACCGCGAGGATCTCCGAATTCAGTTTCGCGGTGATCGCGGAAGGCAATCCCGCCGGGGCGAAGGTGCCGACCCAGTTGTTGACCTCGAACCCCGGCAGCGTTTCGGCGAGCGCCGGGAATTCGGGCGCGGCGGGCGAGCGGCCGGCGCCGAGGACGGCGACGCCTTTCAGCTTGCCGGCCTTCACGTGAGGCAGCACGGTGGGCATGGTGGCGAACAACATCGAAGTCTGGCCGCCCAGGAGATCGGTGATCGCGGGCACGTTGCCCTTGTAGGGCACGTGCGTGACGTCCACGCGCGCCATGGACTTGAACAGCTCGCAGGCGAGGTGGCTGGTCGTGCCCACGCCCGCGGAGGCGCAGGTGAGCTTCCCTCCTTGCGAGCGGGCGAGCGCGATCAGCTCGGAGGGCGTATTCGCGGCGACCGAAGGATGCAGCGCGAGCAGGCTCTCCGCCTCGATCACGAGCGCGATGGCGGTGAAGTCCTTCGCGGAGTCGTAGGGCATGTTGCGGTAGAGGCTCGCGTTGACCGCCTGCGTGCCGATGCTGCCCATGAGGATCGTGTAGCCGTCGGGCGCGCTCTTCGCGACGAGATCGGCGCCGATGTTGCCGCCCGCCCCGGCGCGGTTTTCCACCACCACCGGCTGGCCCCAGGACTCGGCGAGCCGGCCGCCGATGATGCGCGCGAACACGTCGGCGATGCCGCCGGCGGGGAAGGGCACGATGTAGCGGATCGGCTTCTGCGGATAATTCTGCTGTGCCAGGGCCGCCGGCGCGGTGGAAAGCACGGCCGCGATGAGGAGGCCCCGCACGACAGCCGGACGCATCATTCCACCTTGGCGCCCGACAAAATGACGACCTTCGCCCACTTCGCCGTCTCGGAGGCGATGACCTTGCCGAAGTCCTGCGGCGTGCCTTTGATCGGCTTGCCCCCCAGCTCCGCCAGGCGCGCCAGCATATTGGGATCACTGAGCGCCCGGTTCACTTCGGCATTGAGCCTCTCGATGATCTCCGCGGGCGTCCCCCTGGGCATTCCGATGCCGAACCACGCGGTGGCCTCGTAGCCGGGCACGGTCTCGGCGACGGTCGGCAGGCCGGGCAAGGACGGCTCTCGCTCCGCCGACGTAACCGCGAGCGCGCGGATGCGCCCGCCCTTGATATGACCGATGGAGGAAGGCAGGTTGTCGAAGATCACATGGACCTGGCCGGCGATGAGCTCGGCGAGCGCGGGGCCGGCGCCCTTGAACGGAACGTGAAGCATGTCGCAGCCCGTCATGGATTTGAACAGCTCGCCCGACAGGTGCACCGACGTGCCGCTGCTGGAAGACGCCATATTGATCTTCCCGGGGTTCGCTTTGCAGTAGGCGATGAATTCGGCCACGGTTCTGGCCGGAAAGGAATTGGTGACCTCCATCACGTTCGGCGTCCTCACGATCCCCGCGACCGGCGCAATGTCCCGGATGAAATCGAAAGGCAGATTCTTGTAGAGAGTCGCGTTGATTCCGTTCGCAGGATTCACGAGGAGCATCGTGTAGCCATCGGGGGGCGCATGCACGACATATTCCACGCCGATATTGTTGCCAGCGCCCGCCTTGTTCTCGATGACGAAAGGCTGCCCCATCTTGTCGGACAGCCATTGCGACACGATGCGGGCCAGGACGTCCGTCGTCCCGCCGGGCGGATAGGGCACGATCCATCTCACCGCGTGCGTCGGATAATCGAGCGCGACTGCGGAGCCGATGCCGGCGAGGGAGACCAGTAGAACGAGCGCAAGCGTGCGGGCAAAGCGAATCACGGAACCTCCTCTCAAGCGAACGATGGTTCGCACCATCTCCGTATCGTAGCGAAATATTGCGGCGGGAATCCACTGTTTCTGCCGCTAGCCCCCGACCCCGAGGTAGGTCGCGGTGATCCTTTGATCCGCCCGGAGAACGGCCGGTCGGCCTTCGAACACCACCGTGCCATGGTCGATGACGTAGACGCGGTCGGCGAGCTGCAGAGCCATCTCGACGTTCTGCTCGACCAGCAGCATGCTGACGCGCTGGTTCTTCAGCTCCCGGATGGTGTCCATGACCGCGTTCACCACCAGCGGGGCGAGGCCCTGCGAAGGCTCGTCGAGGAGCAGCAGGTCCGGACCGGTCATGAGGGCGCGGGCGATGGCGAGCATTTCCTGCTCGCCTCCGGAGAGGAGGCGCCCCTTGCTCTCCAGGCGCCCGCGCAGCGCGGGGAAGCGCTCGAGCACGGTGTCCATCTGCCAGCGCGATTCGCGGCGCCGGGCGATGGCGAGGTTCTCGCGCGCGCTCAAGTAGGAGAAGATGCCGCGCGTTTCCGGGACGAGGGCGATGCCCATCCGCGAGATCCTGTGGGGGGCTAGTCCGGCGACGCTCCTGCCTTTGTAGCGGATCTCGCCCGCTCGCGGCGGGGTGAGTCCGGTGATGGACCGCAAGGTGGTCGTTTTCCCCGCGCCGTTGCGCCCGAGGAGCGCCACGACCTCGCCCTCAGCTACCTCGAGGGAAAAACCGTGGAGAATATGGCCGAGGCCGTAGAAGGTATCGATGTTCCTTATTTCCAGGATCATGCCGCGACGCCGCCCAGATAGGCGCGGCGCACCTCGTGATTGCGCTGGATCTCGGCCGGCGTCCCTTCCGCGATCAGGCTGCCGAAGTGCATGACCGAGATGCGGTCGGAGACGCTCATGATGATGTCGATCTTGTGTTCGATCAGCACGATCGTGTAGCGCCCTTTCAGCGCGCGCACCAGCGCCACGAGCCTCTTCGTCTCCTCGGGCGAGAGACCCGCCGCCGGCTCGTCGAGCAGCAGCACGCGCGGCGCCGCGGCGAGCGCGATGGCGAGCTCGAGCTGGCGCTGCTCGCCGTGCGAGATCTCGCGCACGGGCCGGCCGGCCTTGTCCGCGAGCCCGACGTCCGCGAGCGCCGCGAGCGCCCTTGCCTTGACCTCGGGGTAGCGGTCGGCGCGCCGCCACAGGAGCCCCTTCCACGACGAGCCGCAGGCGAAGGCCGCGACCCAGACGTTGTCGAGGAGGGAGAAGGCCGGAAAGACGTTGGTGCGCTGGAACGAGCGCGCGAGGCCGAGATGGGCGGCGCGGTGCGCCGGCGTGCCGGTGATGTCGCGCCCGTCGAGGAGGATACGGCCCGAGCTCGGCGCAGTGGTCCCGGTG
Source organism: Burkholderiales bacterium (assembly GCA_035316965.1). Classification (GTDB taxonomy): domain Bacteria; phylum Pseudomonadota; class Gammaproteobacteria; order Burkholderiales; family SG8-39; genus VBDM01. Next base: position 4,142 of record DATHHZ010000083.1, read on the forward strand.
AGAAGATTGAAGAGCGTGGTCTTCCCCGCGCCGTTCGGGCCGATGATGGAGTGCAGCGTGCCGGCCTCGATACGGAGGCTCACGTCGTTGACGGCAGCCAGGGCGCCGAAGGCCTTGCTCAGGTTTTTTGTTTCGAGGATCGCCATGACCAGAACCGCGCCCAGGCTTCGACCACGCCGCCGCGCAGGAAGAGCACCACGATCACGAACGCCACGCCGAGCAGGAGCGGCCAGCGCGCCCACAGCGTGCTCACCGACTCCGACAGCCAGATGAAGACGAACGAGCCGATGATCGGCCCGTAGAGCGAGCCCGAGCCGCCGATCAGCGTGGCGAAGACGACGTTGCCCGAGGTGACGAAGCCGATCGCCTCCAGCGGCACGATGCCGAAGAGCATCGCGTAGAGCACGCCGGCGGCGCCGGAGAAGGCGCCGCCGATGACGAAGGCGAGCAGCTTGAAGCGGGCCACGTCGTAGCCCACGGCCTCGGCGCGCACTTCGTTCTCGCGGATCGCCTGCAGGATCCTGCCCAGGGGCGACTCGACGATGCGCTTCATGATCCACAGCGAGAGAAGGAACAGCGCCGACACGAAAACGTAATAAGGCAGGGGCTCGTTGAAGTCGATGCCGAGGAAGGCCGGCCGCGGGATTCCGGGCATCCCGTCCTCTCCGCCGGTGACGCTGGTCCACTGGTAGGCGACGAAGTAGAAGAGCTGGTTCAGCGCGAAGGTCAGCATGATGAAGTAGAGCCCCGAGCGCTGCACGCAGAGATAGCCGACGAGGGCCGCGGAGGCCGCGCCCACGAGGACGCCGGTGCCCAGCGCGAGGAAGACGTTGATGCCGTAGTGCTTGAGGAGCCAGCCCGCCACGTACGCCGCGGAGCCGAAGAAAGTCGCCTGGCCGAAGGAAAGGAGCCCGGTGTAGCCGAGCAGCAGGTTCAGTCCCAGCCCGAGGATCGCGAAGATCCAAATCTCCGAGGCGATGGCCGGGCGGAGGACGAGCGGGAGCACGAGGACCGCCGCGAGCAGCAGGATGGTTTCTTTTTTCACCTTATTCCGAACAAGCCCTGGGGTCGCACGAGGAGAACGCCAGCCATGACTGCGTAGATCACGACCGTGGAGGCCTCGGTCCAGTACGCCGCGACGAGGGCCTGCGCGACGCCGATGAGGAGGCCTGCGGCGATCGCGCCGAGCAGGTTCCCCAGGCCGCCGAGCGCGACCACGACGAAGGCGATGCCCAGCATGTCCACGCCCATGCCGGGCGACAGGCCGCGGATCGGCGCCGTCAGCGCGCCCGCGATGCCGGCGAGGTAGGCCCCCAGCGCGAAGGCGGCGGTGAAGAGCCGGTGGATGTCGATGCCGAGCAGCGACACCATCTCCTTGTTCTCGATTCCCGCGCGCATGATGGCGCCGTAGCGCGTCTTCTCGAGAAAGAGCCAGGTGAGGAAGACGAGCAGCCCCGCCACCACCATCACGAACAGGCGGTACTTCGGATAGAAGGTGAAGCCGAGGTCCACGCCGCCGCGCAGGACCTCGGGCGGCAGGTGGCTGATGCCGACCGGCCCCCAGACGAGGATGATGCCCTCGGCCAGGATGAGCGAAAGGCCGAAAGTGAAAAGGAGCTGGTAGTCGTGCCCGGCGGCGTAAAGGCGCCGGATGCCGGCGTATTCGATGGCGAGGCCGAGGAGGGCCACGCCGAGCGGCGCCGCGACGAGGCCGATCCAGAAGTTGCCGAGGACATTGACCGCCGTGACCAGAAGGTAGGCGCCCACGGCGAACAGCGCGCCATGGGCGAAGTTCGGGATGTTGAGGATCCCGGTGATGAGCGACAGGCCGAGCCCCATCAGGGCATACAGCATGCCCGTCGCGATCCCGTTGAGGATCTGGCCGGCGAGCAGGCTCAAAGCGGAAGGCTCAGAAGCTTCCGATATCCTTGCAGGCGGCGTATTCCTTCGGCAGCGGCGCGTCCCCGGTGGCGACGACGTCCGCGAAGTCCAGCTCGTGCTTCATCGCCGCCTTGGGCTTGCAGCGCAGGAAGAAGTAAGGCCGCAGCGTCTGGTGCGTGGCGCCGTCGACCCGCATCGGCCCGACGATGTCGTTCATCTCGAGGCCCTCGAGCGCCTTGACCACGGCCTGCACGTCGTCGGACTTCGCCCTGTCGAAGGCGGCGAGCAGCATCCGCGTCATCGAGTAGGCGGCAGAAGGCGCGTAGCCCGGCGGAAGCTTGAACTTGGCCTGGTAGCTCTTGACGAAGCTCTTCGCTACGGGCGTGTCCGCCGTGTAGTAGAAGTTCGTGCCGACCCACAGGTTGTCGCGGATCTCCGGCGCGAGCTGCACCAACTCCTCCACCCCGGAGGACCAGCTCATGATGAGCGGCAGCCTGGGCGTGAGGCCGAAGTTGAAGATCTCGCGCGCGCCGGCTACGGCGTCGCCGCCGAAGTTGATCATCGCCACCACGTCGGGCCGGTTCGCGGCCGCCTTCTGCACGTAGTTGGAGAACTCACGCTCGCCCAGAGGATGCCGGTCGGCCCCGACGAACTCGATGCCGTGCGTTTTGCCGACCTCCTTTACGTATTTCTCTACCGACCAGCCGAAGGCGTAGTCGGCGACGAGCAGATGCCAGCGCTTCGCCTTCGGGTTCGCCTTCATGAAATTGTCGACCACGGTCTTCGCCGCGGTGTAGGGGCTCGCCGCCCACTGGAACGAGTAGCGGTGGCAGCGGCTGCCTGAGATGTCCTCGGTACCACCGGAAAAGAGGTGCACGACCTTCTTGCGCTTCGCCACCTCCGAAACCGCGAGCGCGACGCCCGAGGACCACGGGCCGACGATGAAGCGCGCGCCTTCGCCGTCGACCGCTTCTTCCGCGCGCCGGGTGGACGTGCCGGCCTGCGTGGCCCCATCCCGCGTGACGTATCTGATCTGCCGGCCGAGGACCTTCATGTCGCGCTCCTCGAGCGCCATCCTCATGCCGCGGTCGTTGAGCGGCCCGACGTCCGAGAACGCGCCGGTCTGGTCCCACAGGCCGAGGATCACGATTTCCTTCGACTGCGCGCGCAGGATCGCGGGAAAGCCCAGACCCGTGCCGGCGGCCGCCAGCGCCCCGATTTTCAGGATGTCTCTTCGCTTGAGATCGCCCATTCCTCACCTCCCTGGTAAGCGGTGCTTGTTAGACTACTATGGTGAAAGCCGTGAAAGCAACGTTCGTCCGCGCCCACGGGATTCTCGATCCTGCTTACGAGAATTTCGTCTCTATGGTCGCGCCGGCCTTGATCGTCTTCGTGACGGGAGTCTTCTCGGCGATATCGGCCAACGCCGCCTTCTGGCGGTCGTCCAGCGGCCCGGTGAGCGAGATGGCCCGCGTGATGCGGTCGCTGCCGCCTTCGGCGTCTTTGTGCAGCTCGAGGTCGACGTGAATCGAACCAAGCTCCCATCCCTTGCGCCCGGCAACCATGCGCAGCGTGATCGCGGTGCAGGCGGCCAAGCTCGCGAGCAGGAGCTCGTAGGGGGCCGGTCCCGTGTCCGTGCCGCCGCGCGAACCCGGTTCGTCCGCCGTGAGCTCGTGGCGCCCGGCGCGAATGACGCAGGCGTATCCGGTTTCGGAGTCGAGGACAGTGTGAGCGATGCGAGGCATATATGCCTCAGTATAAATTGAATCGGTGTTGTTTCACGAAGGTCCGGTTGCTTCCCGCGCGTTCCCTGATACGATAAGACGACCGCGCCCGACGTAGGGAGAAAAAAGTGAATTTTCCGCCGCGTTGTTTTCTTTTGGTTTTACTGTCCGTGCTGTGCTTTCACCCCGCATCCGCCGCCGCGCAGGGCTTTCCCGCCAGACCGGTGCGCGTGATCGTGCCGTTCGCGCCCGGAGGCGCGACCGACGTGGTGTTTCGCCTGCTGGCTCCGAAGTTGTCGGAGAACCTGGGGCAGCAAGCGCTCGTCGACAACCGCCCCGGCGGCGGCTCGACCATCGGCATGGACATGGTCGCCAAGTCCGCGCCGGACGGCTATACGCTCGGCGTCGCCAATCTTTCTTTCGCGGTCAATCCGAGCCTGCTGCCGAAGCTGCCCTACGATACCGAGCGCGACTTCGCGCCGGTAAGCCTGGTCACGATCGTGCCCCTGGGGATTTCGGTGCACCCGTCGGTGCCGGCGAGGTCGGTGAAAGAGCTGATCGCGCTCGCGAAAGCGAAGCCGGGCAGCCTGCATTACGCTTCCTCCGGGAACGGCAGCGCGACCCATATGGCGACCGAGCTGTTCAAAAACCTGACCGGGACCGACATCGTGCACGTTCCCTACAGCGGCGGCGGCCCCGCGGTCCTCGCGGTGATCGGCGGGCAAGTCCCGATCTATACCGGCAGCATTCCTTCCCAGGTGCAACACATAAAATCCGGCAGGCTGGTGGCCCTCGCCGTGACGAGCTCGAAGCCCGATCCCGCGCTTCCCGGAATACCGACCGTTGCTGAGGCCGGCGTACCGGGTTACGAAGCCGTCGAATGGCAAGGCATCGTCGTGCCTTCGGGCACGCCCGGCCCGGTCATCGACCGGCTCAACCGGGCGATCGTCGAGTCTGTAAAGGCGCCCGAGTTCAACGAACGCCTCGCGGGTGTGGGCGCGCACGCGGTGGGGAGCACACCCGGGGAGTTTGCCGATTACCTCAAGAAGGAGCTGGCAACGTGGTCGAGAGTGATCAAGGCGACGGGCATCAAGGTTGATTAGCCAGGATCGGATCGTGTCATCCGGCTGGATCGAGCAATTCCCGGGAAACCTCACCTGGTCGAACGCGGCTCTCGTCACCAAGGGGATGGCGCCCTACGGGGCGGTCGCGCTCGGAGAGATCGACGAAATCTGCGAGAGGCTGAAAGCTCGCCAGGGCGAAGCCGACGCCTGGCGGGAAGAGTGGTGCGCGATGGCGAGACGGCTCGAGCGCGCAGCCGACGCGGCTGCCGCCGAGGGACGCCAGCTGACAGCGGGTAACACTTACCTGCGCGCCGGAATGTATTACTTCACCGGGGAGCGTTTCGTCGTCCCGGGCGAGGAAAAACGCGAAATCGGCCGCAAAGCACTTCAATGCCAGCACGCCGGGCTGGAACGGCGCTACCCGAACATCGAGCGCGTGGAAGTGCCGTACGAAAATACGACGCTGCCCGCGCTGTTCATGAAAGCCCCGGGACCGTCGGGACGCGCGCCGACGGTAGTCGTATTCGACGGCATGGACAACTGCAAGGAGATGAGCGTCCTGTTCGCGGGGCTCGAGTTCGCCCGGCGCGGCTGGAATACGCTCGCCATCGACGGGCCCGGACAAGGCGAGTCGCTGCGTCTTCGGGGGCTCCATGCCCGTCACGATTACGAGGTGCCCGGCACGGCGGCCTACGAATACGTCGCCCGGCGGCGGGAGGTCGATCCGCAGAGAGTGGTGATCATGGGCTACAGCTTCGGCGGCTATTACGCTTCCCGCATCGCCGCATTCGAGAAGCGCTATTGCGCGGGCGTGGCGATGAGCGCGCTGCACTGGGACCTGGCGGCATGGCAACGCGAGGTCAAGCGCAGACACGAGACCGACCCGAGGACGACCCCGCAATCGAGCTTTCACTTCCGCTGGATCATGGGGGCCGAGGACATCGACGCGGCGATCGAGCGGGCCGAACGCTTCTCGCTCGCGGGAGTCGCGCAGAAGATCGCCTGCCCGTTCCTCGTCGTGCACGCCGCGGACGACAAGGTCGTTCCGGTCGCCTCCGCCCACAAGCTCTTCGAGGCGATCGGCGCCAGTCGCAAAGCCTTGAGGATTCTCACCGCCGAGGACGGCAGCACGTATCATGCGCAAGCCGACAACCGCCAAGTCGGCATCGATCACATCGCCGACTGGATAGCCACGAACCTGTAGCGGTAGAATCGCCCGCGACGCGAGAAATCGTCAATCGGTCATTCGAAGGAGTGCAATCATGGATGTGTCCAGCCCGGTTCTCAAGCAGCTCGCGACGGAGAGCGAGGCGCCGCCGCGCGTTGCGCCGAAACGCAAAGCCTGGAAGGGCGCGGAGATCCTGGTCGAATACCTGATCAAGGAGAAAGTCCCTTACCTGTTCGGTGTGTGCGGGCACGGCAATATCGGCTTTCTCGACGCCGCGGCCGATGCCGCCTCCCGCATCAAGACGATCTCGGTGCATCACGAGCAGGCGGCGGGCTACATGGCCGATGCCTACTACAAGGTTCGCCATGAGCCGGTGGCGACCTACACCTCGTGCGGACCGGGATCGTGCAATCTTCCGGTCGCGCTCGCGGGGGCCATGATGGACTCGTCCGCGTTCCTCGCGATCACCGGCAACGTGCCCACCACCCAGTTCAACCGCATGCCGTTCCAGGAAACCGGCCGCTATTTCCAGGGTGATTTCCCCTCGGTCATCCGTCCCCTGGTGAAGAAGAGTTTTCAGCCGACGCGCGTGGAAATGCTGCCGCTCGCGATCAAGCAGGCATTCGGCCTCTTGCGCACCGGCCGCCCGGGACCGGTGAACATCGACGTGCCGCTCAATGTTTTCCAGGAAACGGCCGAAGTCGAGATCCCCGATCCCGATCCGCGTGTGAACCAACGCTTCCCCGGCGAATTGCAGGCGCTGGACCGGGCGCTCGAGCTGCTGCTTGCCGCGCGTCGCCCGGTGGTTCTGGTCGGACAGGGCGGCCTGATCGGCGAAGTCACGGACGCGCTGCTCGAGTTCCTCAAGCTCGTGCGCATACCCGTGGTGACCAGCCCCAACGGCAAAGGCACCATAGCCGAGACCCACGAGCTCGCGTTCGGCGCAATCGGCAGAAACGGGCCCTATGCTGCCAACGAAGCCGCGCGCAACGCCGATGTCCTGCTCGCGCTCGGCTGCAGCTTCGACGACCGCACCACCAGCGCGTGGATCAGCGGCTATACGCTGACCATCCCGCCCACGAAGCTGATCCAGATCGACAACGATCCGGCGGAAATCGGACGCAATTACCCCGTCCACCTCGGCATCGTGGGCGACATCCGGGCGAGTCTCGAGGTGATGACCCGGCGTGCGCAGGAAAAGCTGAAGTCGGTGACCAAGACTTTCGAAGATTGGACGGCGCAGTTGCGCGACTGCCGGGCGGCGTGGGACAAATACCAGGCCCCGTTTGCCGAGAGCGACCAGTCTCCGCTTCGTCCCGAGCGCCTGATGCAAGGCCTGTCCCGCGTGATCCCGGAAAACGCGATCTTCGCGACCGACGTAGGCGTGCATCACAACTGGGTGGTGCAGCTGTGGAAGGCGCGGAGGCCACGTCATCTGCTGCAATCATGGGGCTTCGCTTCCATGGGATTCGCCACCTGCGGCATTCTCGGCGCAAAGCTCGCCCAACCCGAGAGCCCGGCGGTGGCGGTCGTCGGCGACGGCTCGTTCCTGATGACGCCGCACATTCTCGCTACCGCCGTGGAGTACGACATTCCCGCCGTGTGGGTGGTGTGGAACAACCACGGCTACTGTTCGATACGCGACATGCAGCTCGGCATGTTCGGCAAGGAGCTGGCGACGAGCTTCAGAAAGGACAAGACCGGCGAGCTCTACAGCCCGGACTTCACGATGCTCGCGCGTTCGTTCGGAGTCGAGTCCGCCCGCGTCGCGCGCGCCGGCGATCTCGAAGGCGTACTCGAAACCGCGATCAAGGCCAACCGGCCCTATCTGGTCGAAGTTCCCGTCGATCGCGAAATCCGGCCGGTGGGCACCGGCACCTGGTCCCTGCCGCCTCTGCCGCACGCGGAGCCGAACTTCAGGAAATTGGCGGCGCTCGACGGCAAGAAAAACTGAAGGATCACTCGGCCTTGGCGCCCGAGTCCTTGACCACTTTCGCCCATTTGGTGATCTCCTGCCGGACGTACCGGCCGAATTGATCCGG
>DATHHZ010000084.1:0-3208 GCA_035316965.1 Burkholderiales bacterium
ATCACCTTCACGCGCAACAACTGGGGGAACAAGACCGGCGAAGTCATTCAGCCGAGTGAGATGAGGTCGGCGCGGAAGTAGAACCGAGCGGACTCGAGACTCAGGAGAAACCATGAGCGCAGTCATCGACCACGGCCACGCCCACGGCCCCTACGGGGGGATCATGCGCTGGATCACCACGACCAACCACAAGGACATCGGCACACTCTATCTGTGGTTCAGTTTCACCATGTTCCTGGTCGGCGGCATGCTCGCGCTCGCCATCCGCGCCGAGCTGTTCCAACCGGGTCTGCAGTTCTGGCATCCGGAATTCTTCAACCAGCTCACCACGATGCACGGGCTCATCATGGTGTTCGGCGCGATCATGCCGGCCTTCGTCGGATTCGCCAACTGGCAGGTGCCGATGATGATCGGCGCTCCCGACATGGCCTTTGCGCGCTTGAACAACTGGAGCTTCTGGATGCTGCCGGTAGCGGCGACGCTGCTCGTCGGATCGTTCTTCGTCCCTGGGGGCGCGACCGCCGCCGGCTGGACCATCTACGCCCCGCTCTCGACTCAGATGGGGCCGGGGATGGACCTCGCGATCTTCGCGCTCCACATCATGGGCGCCTCCTCGATCATGGGTTCGATCAACATCATCACCACGATCCTCAACATGCGAGCCCCGGGGATGACGATGATGCGGATACCGCTTTTCATCTGGACGTGGCTGATCACCGCTTACCTGCTGATCGCCGTGATGCCCGTCCTCGCGGGCGCGATCACGATGGTGCTGACCGACCGCCATTTCGGCACCTCTTTCTTCAACGCGGCGGGAGGCGGCGACCCGGTGATGTTCCAGCACATCTTCTGGTTTTTCGGCCATCCCGAGGTCTACATCATGATCCTCCCGGGCTTCGGCATCATCAGCCAGGTGATTCCCGCGTTCTCGAGGAAGCCCTTGTTCGGCTATTCCTCGATGGTGTACGCGACCGCCTCGATCGCAATCCTCTCGTTCGTCGTTTGGGCGCACCACATGTTCACCGTCGGCATGCCCACGGCAGGGATCCTGTTCTTCATGTACGCAACGGTTCTGATCGCGGTGCCCACGGGGGTCAAGGTGTTCAACTGGCTCGCGACCATGTGGCGTGGCTCGATGAGCTTCGAGACGCCGATGCTGTTCGCCGTAGGCTTCATCTTCGTGTTCACCATGGGCGGGTTCACCGGCCTCATCCTCGCGATCATGCCGATCGACATCCAGCTGCAGGATACCTATTACGTCGTGGCGCATTTCCACTACGTGCTGGTCGCCGGGTCGCTATTTTCGCTGTTCGCCGGATTCTATTTCTGGGTGCCGAAGTGGACGGGCCGCATGTACGACGAGACGCTCGGCAAATGGCACTTCTGGCTGTCGATGATCTTCTTCAACGTGACCTTCTTCCCGATGCACTTCCTGGGTCTGGCCGGCATGCCGCGCAGGATTCCCGACTATGCCCTGCAGTTCGCCGAGTTCAACGAGATCGCCTCGATCGGCGCGTTCGGCTTCGCTCTCTCTCAGATCCTGTTCCTGTGGATCATCCTGAAAGTGACCGTGCTCGGGCGAGGCGAGAAGGCCGGGCAATGTCCCTGGGACGGCGCCGACACCCTCGAGTGGACGCATCTGCCAAGCCCCGCTCCCTACCACAGCTTCCACGAGCAACCGGTGGTGAGATGACGCCTGAACGCGAGCAGCGGCGGAGCAATCGCAGGACCGCGTGGGTGCTCGGCTCGATCGCGCTCGCATTCTTTCTTGGGATCATGCTCAAGTACGTCATGCTCAAATGACAAAGCAGACTGACGATCGCGCGAGGGCCAACCGGCAACTGATGCAAAAACTGCTGGTCGTGGTGGCCGTGATGTTCGGTTTCGGCTTCGCTCTCGTTCCGTTCTACGAGAAGATCTGCGAGGTGACGGGAATCCGAAACGTATTTCAGCCCGACGCCGTCGCGGCGCAGAACACTCAAGTCGACTCCACGCGCGAGATCTCGGTCGAATTCGACGCCAACACGCAACGCCTGCCCTGGACCTTCAAACCCCTTCAGGCTAGCGTGTCGGTGCGCCCGGGCGAGGTGACGCAAGTCGTGTACGAGGTCAGGAACACGCTCGAGCGGCCCGTGACGGGACAAGCCGTTCCGAGCTACAGCCCGCAACAAGCGGCGCTCTATTTCGGGAAGATGGAATGCTTCTGTTTCCGGCAACAGACGCTCGCCCCGGGCGAAGTGCGCAGGATGCCGGTGGTTTTCGTGATCGATCCGAAGCTGCCGCCCGAGCTCAATACGGTCACGCTGTCCTACACCTTCTTCGAGGTGAACGGGGCGCGCGGGGGCGGGGGATGACGGCAAATGGCCGGCGAGCAAACGCCGAAGTCAGCGTCGCTACTGCAGGTCGCCAAGGCGGTGCTCTGGTCGTTTCTCGGCATAAGGAGGCGCGCGGAGCACGAGTCGGATGTGACGCAGCTGAAGCCGGCGCAGGTGATCATCGCCGGTCTCATAGGAGCCGCGATTTTCGTGTTGAGCCTGGTCCTGCTGGTGAAGTTCATCGTCGGCAGGGCCGCGTAAGGAGAGGAGAGCAAGATGAGCGACCGCGCTCAGCACCACTACTACGTTCCGCAGCCGTCTCACTGGATGATCTTCGGCTCGGCGGCGCTGCTGTGCATGGCGACCGGCGCCGCGAGCTGGTTGAACGGCTGGGAGCCCGGGCGCTACATCGCGCTGCTCGGGCTCGCCATCCTCGTCCTCATGATGGTGCGCTGGTTCGGCGACGTGATCCGCGAGTCCGAGAGCGGCAAGTACGGCCGCTGGGAGGACGTGTCGTTCCGCTGGGGCATGAGCTGGTTCATCTTCTCGGAGGTGATGTTCTTCGGCGCGTTCTTCGGCGCGCTCTACTATGCGCGGCTAATCGCGGTGCCCGACCTGGGCAGCATCGACAGCAAGCTGCTCTGGCCGGATTTCGCGGCGCAGTGGCCTTCGGCCGGGCCGAATTTCAAGGATCCGTTTACGCCGATGGCCGCCTGGGGCATCCCGGCGATCAATACGCTGCTGCTTCTCTCATCGGGTGTTACGGTCACGATCGCCCACTGGGCGCTGAAGGAAGGGAAGCGCGCACAGCTCGCGCTCTTCATGTTCTTCACGGTAGCGCTAGGTGTCACCTTCCTTTGCCTCCAGGCCTATGAATACAGCCATGCCTATTC
>DATHHZ010000085.1:0-2015 GCA_035316965.1 Burkholderiales bacterium
CGACGCGTCCTGCATCGCAATGCCTTCCACGCCGCTGTAGGAGCGGCCGCGCTTTTGCGAGCGGCGGTCGATGAGATAGTCGTTCGTCTTATTCGCGAGCGGAACGAAGGTGCCAGGCATGTACTTCACGTGAATCCCCGCGCCGTCTTTCATAGCTTTCACTTCGGACGCGCTCAGCGCCCGACCCGGGTGGTAATTGATGCTCCAGGCCCAGCAGTGCTCGTCGTCGATCGGCACCCATGCGTGCGCTCCGAGAGGGTGCCCCGCCCGCGGCGGAATGATCGTATGCCAAGGCATGATCCACGGCGTGATGCGCCAGTAGTACTTGCCATGGTCCGCATTGCGCCGCGCCCCGATGAGAAGGCCTCCGTCGAAATCCACCACCTCGAACACGGGCATCCTGTCCTTGAGGTTGTATTCGTTGCCGCGGCTGCCTTTGAAGAGCGGGTCCGTTTCGAGCTCGCCCGAGTGCAGGAAGGACACGTGGCTGGAATCGATCCCGCCCTCGATCGCCTGGAGGTAGTTCGACTCCTGCAGGCGCTTGGAAACGAAGCGCCGCTCGGGAGACACCCTCACCCATTCGAGCTCGGGCGGCGCGGGCTTCAGCTCAGGCGGGCCCATGTAGATCCACACTACGTCGCCCCGCTCGATCGCCGGATAGGATTTCAGCTTGATACCCTGGCGCATGCCCGATTCCTCGGGCTCCGAGGGCAGGTCCACGCACTGGCCGTTCACGTCGTATTTCCAGCCGTGGTAGGGGCAGCGAAGGCCGCACTCTTCGTTCCTGCCGAACCACAGCGATACGCTGCGATGCGCGCAGAATTCGTCGATCACGCCGATGCGTCCCTCGCTGTCGCGGAAGGCCACGAGCTTCTCGCCCATGATCTGCACGCGCACGGGCGCGCAGTCCGGTTCCGCGATCTCCCAGCCGTGCAGCGCGGGGATCCAGTAACGCCGGAAAAGATCTCCCATCAGAGTGCCGCGATCGGTGCGCGTCAACTGGTCGTTTTGTTCCCGGGTCAGCATGGTTCGGTCCTCAAGTCGAATGCATGAATCAGTCCGCGGTGGCGCCGGAAGCGCGCACGATCGGGCCCCAGCGCTTCAGCTCGGCGGCCACGAACGCCGTGAACTGCTTCGGGTCGAGATCGCCGGGCTCGATCCCTTCGGGGCGCAGCCGCTCGCGCAGATCGGGGGCCTGCAACGCCCGCCGCACCTCGGCATTGAGCCGGCTCACGATCTCCGGGGCGATGCCCGCAGGGCCCGAGAGCGAGAACCAGATGGACGCGGTCAGCTCCGGATACCCGAGCTCACCGAAGGTCGGTACCTCCGGAAATTCCGCAATGCGTTTCGCCGAGCTCACCGCGAGCGCACGCGCCCGGCCCGCCTTGATCTGCGTCGCTGCAGTCGTCAGCGTCGTGGAGGTCACGGGCACATGGCCCGCAATCAGGTCGGCGACTGCAAGGCTCGCGCCCTTGTAGGGGACGTGGGTCATCTCGATTCCGGCGACCTGTTTCAACTGCTCCGCGATCAGGTGTCCTTGCGTGCCGTTGCCCGGGGAACCGTAAGCGAGCTTGCCGGGTTCCTTCCTCGCATAGGCGATGAATTGCTTCAGGTCCTGCGTCGGCAGCGCCGGGTTCACGACCAGCACGCCGGGCGGACCGCCGAAAAGCGCGATGTGGGTGAAATCGCGCAGCGGATCGAAGGGGAAGCTCTTCGAAAGCGCGGGCGCAATGCAATGCGTGGCGACACCCGAGACGACCAGTGTATACCCGTCGGGCGCGGCCTTCGCGACGAGCTCCGAGCCGATGACCCCGCCCGCGCCGGCACGGTTCTCGACGATGAAATTCTCCTTCAAGGTCTCGCTCAGCCTTTGCGACACCAGGCGACCCAGAGTGTCGGCGGTTCCGCCCGGCGCGAAAGGAACGACGATGCGCACGGTCTTGGCGGGCCAGCCTTGCGCGAAGGCCTGAGCGCCCCCGAGCAGCAGGGCCGCGGCGGCGAATACGGCGGCCCTC
>DATHHZ010000086.1:0-4655 GCA_035316965.1 Burkholderiales bacterium
CGCGTCCGCCGACATCTTGCACGTCTACGAGCAGGTCGACATCCAGGCGAGCCCGTTCGATGCGGGGCGGGTGAACGCTTCGCTCCAGGCACTGGAGAAAAAGGCGAACGAACAGATGGACCGCGACGGCATCGCCGGGCCGCGGCGGCACTACCAGTTCTCCCTCGACATGCGCCACAAGGGCCAGATCAACGAGGTCGAGGTGATGCTGCCGGAGAAGCGCGTCAGCGGTGCGCTCTGGGGACCGCTGCATCGGCGTTTTTATGCGCGCTACGAGCAGCTGTACGGCAGCGGCTCGTCCTACGGTGAAGCGCGGCTGGAAATCGTGACGCTGCGCCTGCGCGCCACCGCCGCGACGCCGCGGCCGAAGCTCTCGGCGACGAAAAAACTCAACGCGAAGATCAGTCCAAAGGCGGCGAGCGGCAAGCGTAGTATCTATTGGGCCGATCTGAAAAAAGGGGTGGCCACGCCGATTTACGACGGAGCGCTGCTTGCGCCGGGAAACCGCATCAGGGGCCCGGCGGTGATCGAAACGACCGACACCACGGTCGTCGTGCATCCGGGCCGATCGCTGAAGGTGGACGCGTTCAGCAATTTCGAGATCACCTTCGGACGATGACTACGTATACTTTTCCCCTCCTCCTGTCAGGAGGAGGGGTCCGCCGCAGGCGGGGGGTGGTGGAGCGCAGACAGCCGCACCACCCCGTCAGCTTCGCTGCCACCCCTCCTCTCAAGCGAGGAGGGGAACACGAGAGGTAGCTCATGCCCAAAATCAGCGAGATGAAGGATGCCGTCTTCGACGGCAGGAACATGGGCTACGTGCCGCCGAAAAAGCTTTCCATCTCGCCCAAGCTCAAGCTGCATCGAAAAGGCGCGAAGAACATCGACCCGATCACCTACGAGGTGATCCGCCACAGCCTTTGGCACGTGAACGAGGAGCACGGCGCAACGATCCAGCGCCTCTCCGGGTCGCCGGTGGCGATGTACGCGCTCGATCTCAATCCTTCCATCCTCACCGAGGACGGCGAGTTCGTGTACTTCGGGCCCTACATGCAGTACATGTCGGGCGTCACCGACACGCAGGTGAAGTGGGTCCTCGAATACCGCAGCGACAATCCCGGCATTCGCGAGGGCGACATGTTCCTCGCCAACGATCCCTGGGTGGGCGCCGCGCACCAGCAGGACGTGATGCTGATCTGCCCGGTGTTCTGGAAGGGGGAGCTTTTCTGCTGGGTGACGAACTGCCTGCACCAGTACGACCTCGGCGGCATCACCCCGTCTTCGTTCTGCGGCTCGGCGGAGAACGCCTTCGAGGAAGGCATCTGCATCCCGCCGGTGAAGATCGTGGAAGGAAACGAGATCCGCCGCGACATCGAGGAGCTGTACCTGAGGGCCTCGCGCAAGCCCGAGGCGGTGGCGCTCGACTTCCGTGCGCAGCTCGCCGGCGACATCACCGCGCGCGACCGGGTGCTCGCGCTCATCAGGCGTTACGGTGCAGAGGTCGTGAAGGGCGTCATGCGCAGGATCCTCGACAACGGCGAGCGCGCCTTTCTCGACAAGCTCAAGCGGCTGCCCGACGGCGTGTGGCGCGAGCGCAGTTACGTCGAATGCTGCCGCCCGGGCGACCGGCGCACGCACCAGGTCATGTTGACGCTGCGGAAAAAGGGTTCGACGCTCATTTTCGAGAACGAAGGCACGGCGCCGCAGGACGGCGCGATGAACGCGACCTACTCGGGCTGGCGCGGCGCGATCATGGTGGCGTTCAACCAGCTCCTGTGCTGGGACCAGTATTTCTCGATCGGCGGGGCGCTGCGCCACGTCGAGTTCGATCCGACTCCGGGCACCTTCAACTGCGCCAATTTCCCGGCCTCGGTCTCGACCGCCCCGATCCAGGCCATGGAGATCTCGCTGTACCCCGCGTACAACGTCCTGTCGAAGATGATCCACGCGGACTCCGAGATGCGCAAGGACATCATGTGCATCGGCGGCACCAGCCAGTGGCCGGCGACGATTTTTCGCGGCACCGACCAGTGGGGCGAGCGCTACGGTTACATCCTCGTCGATCCCATCGGCGGCGCGATCGGCGCGTTCGCCACCGGCGACGGCATCTCGACCGGCGGGCAGTCGAGGACACCCATCTGCAAGCTTCCCAACGTCGAGCATACCGAGCAGACCTTTCCGCTCCTTTTTCTCTACCGCAAGGAAGTGATCGATTCCGGCGGCGCCGGAAAATTCCGCGGCGGGCTATCGGCGGAGTCCTGCTTCATTCCGCATCGCACCGACGCGATCACGCAGGACACGCTGTCCTCGGGCAACGCGATTCCGACTTCGCCGGGCATGATGGCGGGCTACCCCGGCTCGGTGAACGTATACAAGTTCAAGCGGGCGACCGATATTTTCGAACGCCTGGAACAGCGCCGGATGCCCGGCGACATCGCGGAGCTGAAGGGCGAGGAGGTGACGCTGGCGCTCCGCCAGGAAAACTTCATCCAGAAGCCCGGCGACGTCTACGCCGTGATCTGGTCTGCGGCGGGCGGCTTCGGCGATCCGCTCGAGCGCGACCCTGAAAAAGTGCGCGACGACGTGATCGAGCAGCGCTCCGTGTCGGCCGAGGCGGCGCGCGAACTCTATGGCGTGGTCATCGCCCCCGAAGGGCGCGTCGACGCGCCGGCGACGAAAAAGCTGCGCGCCGAGCGGCGCGAGAGCCTCCGCAGGAAAGACGGCGAGGTGAGGCGGCTCAGCGGAAAGCAGCTCGCACGCATCACCGACAATCTCGACTTGCGCCGCGAGAAAGACGGCTTGTACCTGTGCTGCGCGAAGTGCACGGCCGACCTGGGGCCCGTGCGCGACAACTACAAAGAACATTGCGTGCGGCGCGAGTCGGACGTGAGCGAGGCGAACCCCAACATCGGCGACTACCGCCGCTACATCGACGACCGGCCGGTGTTCCGCCAGTTCTCCTGTCCTGGTTGCGGCGCGCTCATCGAAAACGAGGTCGCGCGCGCCGACGACCCGGTGCTGCAGGATATCGAGCTTCATCTGCGCTAGCGGTTTTTCGTTGACACCGTCGGGCGCGGTTGATAGATTGCGCCGCATCGTTGCGCTGGACCGAAGTTCCATATAAGAGAACGCGGCAAAACTTCAAGCCAGCGGCGTTTCAGCGAGGAGGAGGATCGATGCAGGCAGCGGGCAATCCCGCGATGACGACCGCGGCCCCGGCGCTGCTGCGCTCGTTCGACTGGAAATGGGTCGTGATCGGGCTGTGCGTGGTTTTCACGATCTACATCGCGGTGGTCCCGCTCGCTTTCCTCCTCTGGCAGAGCTTCTTCACGCCGCAGACCGCGGCGAAGGCCGCCGAGTTCACGCTGGGCAACTACACCTCGGCCTACGGCTCGCGCGAAACGCTGCGGCTCTTCTGGAATTCGGTCCAGTTCGCGGTCGGGGCGTCGCTCTTCGCTTTCGTCCTGGGGACAGCGCTCGCGTGGATGAACGAGCGCACCAATACGCCGTTCAAGACGCTCTTCTTCGCCCTGTCGCTCATCCCGCTCATCATCCCGGGCATTCTGTTCACGGTCGCGTGGATCCTGCTCGGCAGCCCCAAGATCGGCATCATCAACCTCGCGCTGCAATACTGGTTCGGGCTGGAAAAGCCTTTGTTCAACGTCTATTCGCTGTGGGGGATGATCTGGGTCGACGGCCTGCACTATTCGCCGATGGCCTTTCTCCTGATGACCGCCGCTTTCCGCGCGATGGACCCTGCGCTCGAGGAGTCCGCGACCATGAGCGGGGCGAACATCTTTCAGGTCGCGTACCGAGTGACCTTGAAGCTCACCTGGCCGGCGATCCTCGCGACGCTCCTGATGCTCTTCGTGCGCGCGATCGAGTCCTTCGAGGTGCCCGCGCTCCTCGGACTCCCGGTCGGGATCCACGTGTTTACCTCGGCGATCTACCAGGCCGTGCACCGCTATCCCAGCCAGATCGGTCTCGCCTCGGCGTACGGGATGACCTTGCTCGTGATCACGACCGTCGGTGTTTACTTCGTGTCGCGCCTGTCGAGCCGCGGCAGCAAGTACGCGACCATGACCGGCAAGGGGTTCAGGCCGCGGAGAATCGACCTCGGCCCGTGGCGCTGGTTCGCAGCCGCGATCTTCATCGTGTACTTCCTCCTGATCGTGGTGCTGCCTTTCGCGGTGCTGTTGTGGTCGTCGTTCCAGAGGTTTTACTCGGTACCTTCCTGGCAGGCGCTGAACAACCTCACTCTCGACCCCTACCGTTTCATCTTCACCTACCCGAACCTCGCGCGCTCGGTGTGGAACACGCTGATCCTTTCCTTCGGCAGCGCGACGCTGATCATGCTCGTGACTTCGGTCATCTGCTGGATCGTGGTCAAGACCAAGCTCCCCGGACGCTGGCTCCTCGACAACGTCGCCTCGCTGCCGATGGTTTTTCCGGGCCTGGTGCTCGGCCTTTCGATCATGATCTTCTACCTGAATTTCGATATCGGCATCTACGGGACGATCTGGATCATGTTCATCGCCTACATCACCCGCTTCATGCCGTACGGGCTGCGCTACAACACCACCTCGATGCTGCAGATCCACAAGGAGCTCGAGGAATCGGCGGCGATGAGCGGCGCCTCCTGGGGCACCACGTTT
>DATHHZ010000087.1:0-4813 GCA_035316965.1 Burkholderiales bacterium
TCGCCAAGCAATCCAAGGACCCGGGCTCGAAGGACAAAGGCGGCGATCTCGACTGGAATACGCCGTCCACTTTCGTCAAGCCCTTCGCCGAGGCGCTTTCCAAGCTGGAAAAAGGGAAATACACCGAAACGCCGGTACAGACCCAGTTCGGCTGGCACGTCATCCAGCTCGACGACGTACGTTCCATGCAGTTCCCCGCCTTCGACACCGTCAAGCAGCAGCTGCTCTCGAGGATGCAGGAGCAGGAAGTGCAGAAGTTTGTCGGCGAGCTGCGCTCGAAGGCGAAGATCCAATAAACCCGGACGCCCGTTCAGGCGTTGGTTTACTTCCGCGGAATCGAACGGAGGCTGGCGCCGTTCATTCCGCAAGCTCCCAGCAGCCTTCAACCTATCGGCGTGCTGATTTTTAGCGTCTGCATTGGCCTCGACGCCATGATTCGTCCCCGCTTCACCCTTGACAGCCCTCTCGGACGCGCCTAGTCTGATTATTCCCTGTTGCGGCCCTCCAGGAAGAGTTCGATGCCTTCACGTCGGTCGAGCGCCCAGCACTTCTGACCGCATGTTTATCAAAGCGGAGGATGCGATGATACGGAACCGGTTTCATTTCATATCTCTCGCAGTGCTTATGTTCTTCGGCCTGGAGAGCGTAGCAGCTGCCGATACGGTCAGGATTCGCCTGACAGGCGCCCGGTGTGCCGATGACCCCGCATGCCACAACCGCTTCCATCCCGCAATCAAGCCGGTGATCACCGTCAAACCGGGTGACACCGTCATCATGGAGACGCGGGACGCATTCGACGGGCAGATCACGCGGACGTCCACGGCGGCCGACGTGATCCCGACCGGTCTCGGCGGCCCGCTCAATCTCAACCTCGTCCATCCGCTGACCGGACCGGTCGCGATCCAGGGGGCTGAGCCGGGTGATCTTCTCGTGGTGCACATCGTTGACATCATCCAGGACGACTTCGCCTATACGATCAACGTTCCGGGCTTTGGCTTCCTCAGGAGCGAAGTGCCGGGGCCGTCGATCCTGCACTGGGACATCAAGGGTGACGTGGCGACTTCGCGGGACCTGCCCGGGGTCCGCATCCATGCGGAACCTTCGATGGGAACGACGGGAATCGCCTTGTCGGTCGCCAAAACCGAGGAAGTCTTTCAGCGCGAGCACGAGCTTGCCGGGCGTGGCGGGTTCGTGCTGGAGCCAAACCCGGACGACGCGGTACCGGCAAACCTGTGCGGGCATGGCGGGACGGTCGCCAGCCGGTGCTTGCGCACGATCCCCACGCGCGAGAACGCGGGGAACATCGACGTCAAGCAGCTGACCAAAGGCGGCAGGCTTCTTATTCCTGTATTCGTGCCCGGAGCGCTCTTTTCTGCGGGCGACGCTCACTTCGCGCAGGGTGACGGCGAGATCGCCGGCACCACGATGGAGATGAATGTCTCCCTGGTCGTCAAGTTCACCCTTCGCAAAGGCGAGGCGAAGCGGCTGGGCATCACCACTTTCCAGTTTGAGCGGGACAATTTCTTCGCCCCGCCCGAGCGGGCGGTGCCGAAGCGCTTCTTTGCCACGACGGGCATTTCCGTGAATCGCCTCACTGGAAAAAACGAGAGTGAAGATCTGACGCTCTCGGCTAGGAATGCGGCGCTCAACATGATCGATCACCTGGTTCGCACCCGGGGGCTGACGCGCCAGCAGGCCTACATGCTCTCCAGCACCGCGGTTGACCTCCACATCAACCAGTTGGTCGATGTGCCGAACTTCCTGGTGTCGGCTTTTCTTCATCTCGATGTTTTCGGGGACGGCGACAGGGACGAAGACAGGGACGAAGACAAGAAATAGAACCAGCACCTGGCTGGGTTCAAGATGAACCGGCGTGAGTTTCTTGCAACGGCGTCCGGCGTTGCCGCGGCAGGGTTTTTTCCGCGCGTCTGCCTGGCCCACTTAGGCGCTCACGAGGGACGTTTCAGCACCGGGGGCCTGACTCTCATCAGCGGCTACAGCGCTGAAGGCCACCATCTGGTGGGCCAGGCCGTAGTCGAGCTCATTTCGCGGTATGTCTCCACAGCGAAGAGGTCGCAGCTCACGGTCATAGCCAGTTCAGCAGACACTCTCCGGTTACTGCGCGCCAACGGCACGGACACTGCCTATGGCCGGTTCACCGTGGATCTCGCCCTGGTGGAGGGTGACGAGGCCTACGCGGCATTAAAGGGGACAAATGCTTTAGGCTCGCAGGACGCCGGCGGGCTGCGGCTGCTGACATTGCTCCCGGCGCAGTATCTGCATATTGTGACGCTTAGCGGAAGTCCGATCCGGAGCATCGGGGAGCTCAAGGGAAAGACGGTCTCCATAGGCCCGGCTCGAAGCCGATCCGAAAAGCTGACGCTCCGACTTCTGGAGGCGCTTGACCCGTCCGTGGGAACCTCTTTGCAGCGGGCAGCGCTCGGGTTGTCGGAGTCGATGTGGGCGTTGGCGGAGAAAAAAATCGACGCCCTTGCGTGGCACGGACCTGTTTCCCCGGCCCTGTTTGAACATCTCGCCGGACTCCTGAAAATCCGCACTACGCTGCTGTCGCACGAGGAGGGGGTCCCGAAGCTGCGAGAAAAGTACGGAACCGCCTACTACCCCGCGGTGATCCGGCAGGCGGCCTATCCGTGGCTCGAGAAAGATATCCGTGTCGTTGGCACCCAGAACCTCCTCATCAGCCGGTTGGATCTCCCGGTTCAGCTGGCTCATGACATCGTAAAAACGCTCGACTCTCATCGAGATGCTTTCACGGGTGGGGATCGCCGACTGAGCGACATCAGCGCTGGACCGGAGACCTACATGCCCTTTCCTGTGCACCCCGGTGCCCTGAAATTCCGTGCGGATTAGGCGGGGACAGCTTTTACCGGGTTGAAAGGTCGCGCGCGTGCCAAGAACGACCGAAGGTCGTTAAAAGTCACCCCACCCACTTCCGCGCGTTGCGGAACATGCGCATCCACGGGCTGTCTTCGCCCCAGCCTTGCGGGTGCCAAGACTGCTGCACCGTGCGAAATCCCCGCTCAGGATGGGGCATCAATACCGTGAAACGGCCGTCCGCGGTGGTAAGCCCGGTAATACCTCCGGGCGAGCCGTTGGGATTCAACGGGTAGACTTCGGTCGGGACTCCGCGATTGTCCACGAAGCGCAACGCGACGATCGCCTTTCCTTCAGTTGAATCAAAAACCGCGCGCCCTTCTCCGTGCGCGGTGGCGATCGCCATTCGGCTGCCGGCCATACCCGCGAAGAATAGGGACGGATTCGGGACCACCTCGACCATGACGAAGCGCGCTTCGAATTGCTCTGACCGGTTTTTGACGAAACGCGGCCAGTGCTCGGCCCCGGGAATCAGCTCCCTCAACTGGCTCATCATCTGGCAGCCGTTGCACGCACCCAGAGCAAAAGTGTCGCTGCGCGCGAAAAACGCGCTGAACTGATCGCGGGCGCGCTCGTTGAACAGGATGGCCTTGGCCCAGCCCGCGCCCGCCCCGAGCACGTCGCCATAGGAAAATCCGCCGCCTGCGGCGAAGCCCTTGAATCCGGCGAACGAAACCCGGCCTGCGGCGATGTCGCTCATGTGAACGTCGTGCGCGTCGAATCCGGCCCGATCGAACGCCGCGGCCATTTCGACCTGACCGTTGACTCCCTGCTCGCGCAGGATCGCGACCTTCGGCCTCACTCCTTTTGCGATGAAGGGCGCAGCGACGTCGCCGGCGGGATCGAACGTCAGCACGGCCGTCAGGCCCGGATCTTCCCGATCGAGAATTCGATCGAACTCCTCCTTGGCGCAATCGGGTTCGTCGCGCAGTTGCTGCATCCGGAAAGTCACTTCGGACCATGCACGCTCCAGCTCCACACGCGGCGCGGCGAACACTGGCTTGGCGCTGCGCACGAAACGCAGCTCGTCGCGCGGATTCGGGCTACCGATGACGTGCGCAGGCAATCCCTCGAGACGCTCGAACACCTTGCCGCGGTCGGAGGTCCGGATCTGGATCACGGCCCCGAGCTCCTCCGCAAACAGCGCAGCGAGCACGCGTTCGAAGTCGCGGCCGAGCATCAGGTCGGGCCGGCGCTCGTTGCCGTCCACGTCGTGAGCGGCTTCGTCATAGGCGAGCATGTCCAGGTTCACGGTCACGCCGACATGGGCCGCGAAGGCCATCTCGCACACGGTCGCGAACAAGCCGCCGTCGGATCGGTCGTGATAGGCGAGAATCAGGCCCTCTCGGCTCAACCCTTGTATTGCAGCGAAAAAGTCCACGAGCAGTTTCGGCTCCTCCAGATCGGGCGCCTGGTCGCCGCACTGGCCGAACACCTGCGCGAAAATCGAGCCGCCCAGGCGGTTGCGCCCGCGCCCGAGGTCCACGAGGACCAGTTCCGTCTCACCGGAATCCGTCATGAGCTGTGGCGTCAGCGTGCGGCGCACGTCCTCGCAGGGCGCGAACGCCGAGACGATCAAGGACAGGGGAGCGATCACCTCCTTCGTCTTCCCGCCTTCTTCCCAAGCGGTGCGCATCGAAAGGGAATCCTTGCCCACCGGAATGCTGATTCCGAGCGCGGGGCACAGATCGAGGGCCACCGCGCGCACGGTGTCGAACAAGGCCGCGTCTTCGCCGCCGTGACCCGCCGCGGCCATCCAATTCGCCGAGAGTTTGACTCGACTCAGCCCGCCGACCGCAGCCGCGGCGAGATTCGTGAGAGCCTCGCCCACCGACATGCGGCCCGAGGCTTCGGGATTCATGATCGCGAGCGGCGAGCGCTCCCCCATCGCGAACGCTTCTCCGCTGTACTCCTTGAA
>DATHHZ010000088.1:0-2242 GCA_035316965.1 Burkholderiales bacterium
CGTATCTTCTGCTTCCCGTCATTCCCGGCAAGTAGCGCGCGGCAACGCTGCAGGTGATGCGGCGCAAGCAAGTCCAGGAGTGGCGGCAATCGGCCAATTCCGGACACTGGCGAGACGTCATATCAATAGAACAATCCTAGAAGTTCGAGCCTAGCTTGGCTCCCGACCGGGGCTCGAACCTTTGGACCTGCAAAGTATACGGAGACGAAAAAGCGAGGGCGCAACCAGGTGAGGATTTATTGGGCGCGGCTTCGCCGATTCCGCTGCTGCCGCGCCAGCGACAAGCCGCGATCTTCAGGCGGACATGCCTCCAGATGAATCCAGGCTGATGCTTTCCTGGTTGCGACGGGGCCGGTGCTGGCGTTGCTCTTGTCCTTCCCTTGGCTCCTGTCGCTCGCGCCGGTCCGACACCCATCGCCGGTCTTCGAACCAATGGAGTGCCGCTTGTTCGTTGGGAAAGCTCCGGACGTTGACCCCGTTCCGTCGCACAAGCACCTGGATGTATTGCTGGGAGAGTCTGAGCTCGTCTGAATCGCCCGTCAGCGCAATTCTGCATTTCGATTCGCCGAGCTCTTTGAAGTACTCAGGGAATCCGTACTGCTCGACTTTGAATATCGGCCTCGAAGCATGAACCGATATGAGGATCTGCGATGACTTGCGCTTGCGCGCCTCAGCCGCGATGGTGCGAAGAGCGTCTCGCGTTTCCGCAGGCGTTTGCTGGTTGAACAGATCTACCTTCAGATAACCCAGCTCAACAATAATCCCGCATATCATTTCAGCGCTCCGCAACGCGTCGTGTTGTTCGGGATTGGCCCTCCTCCGATCCCTCCCTTTCGGCCCGTTTCGCCGTGGGGATAGCGTAGCCCTACCGCAATAAACCAACGTGCAACGAGGTAGTCCGTGCGGACCATTGTGCGATCCGGCCCTTCGCCTCCTTGCGGTGGCGTCGGTGATCGGGTTTGAACCCCCCACTGGGGATTTCTTGGATCCCTGTCCCGATAGCGGATGTTCATGTCGGCTCCCCGTTGGTGTCGATTTTTAGCTACAATTGTCGTTCTTTAGCTACAGTGATGGGACAGTGCCGGATGAATGAACAGTTGACTTGGAATCTCAGGCACGAAGCCACGGCATCGGCAAAAGCATGCTTCTACTGGAAAAAAGATGGACAAATCGTGCGGTCTGCCGAATTCACGCGGCCAGAGCTTGAAACCGAGTGCCAGCGGCTGAGTGAAGCCGGAAGAGATGTGACGCAGTTTGCGCTCGCACTAATCCAGCTCGCTCTTTCTCGGGACTCCCAACAAGAATCGCGTTGAGTTCCGCATTTAAGAGAGCTAGGGGACAAAGCCCTGGACGCTTCAGGAATAGCCACCGGACAAGTGGAGATTCGAGAACGTAGCGTTCGACGGCTTTGATCAGCGGAGGCCGTGACAGTCACCTCGAATGTCCGCTTCGGGCCGGTAGCCGCCGTCCGGCCAAGGCGAGCCAGGGACCTGCGGATCGACCCGCAACCGCTGCTATGGGATCAGGAGCGGCCTATTTCTTCCCGCCGTCCAGCTCGTAAGCGTCATGCGACTCGGTGTGGACGTGCACCCCGGTGCCCGCCGACTGCACGTCACCGCTCACCATGTGCAGGCGGTTGCCGACGATGGCCCCGGCGAGTCCGTGGCGCCCTACCGGCATGTTGGGCAGAACCGTCCAGCTGTTCGCCGCCGGGTCGTACGCTTCGAGCGCCCGGAAAGCGAACATACTCACGTAGTCCTGTCCTTCGCCGCCGGTGACGTAGATCTTTCCGCCCCAGGTGCCCGAGGACATCGCGCTGCGTGCGCTCGGCATGCGCGCGCGCGGCGCGCCCCACGCGTCCGTCGCCGGATCGTATTCCTCGACGATGCCGACGTTGCTCGAACCGCTCGAGACGAAGGCGCCGCCGACGCGACCGCCGATCACGTAGATTTTCCCGTTCACCACGCCGGCGGTGGCGTGATTGCGCGGGGTGGGAATCGAAGCGCGCGCGCGCCAGGTGTTGGCGGCGGGGTCGTATTCCTCGACCGCCCCGACCGAGTAGTGCGGGCGCGCCGGGTGGACCGCGGTCGAGCCCGGAAGCGTGGTCGCGCCGCCGATGACGTACATCTTGTCCCCGACCGTCACCGCGACCGGTGAGCCGCGCTTGGTCGGCAGCGGCGCGAGCGCTTTCCAGTTGTCGGTCGCGGGGTCGAACTCCCAGGCGTTGTCGATCGGAACCCAG
>DATHHZ010000089.1:0-2073 GCA_035316965.1 Burkholderiales bacterium
CCGACCCGGTTGACGAGGAACGCCTTCAGGTTCGCGTAGATCGCGCTCGGCCGCGTATACCAGAATCCGATGAGAAGATACGAAACGAGGCCCACCGCTTCCCAGCCGAAAAAGAGCTGCAGGAAATTGTTCGCCATCACCAGCATCAGCATCGAGAAGGTAAAGAGCGCGATGTAGGCGAAGAAACGCTGGTAGCCCGGATCGTCGGCCATGTACCCGACGGTGTAGACGTGGACCATCAGCGACACGAAGGTCACCACCACCATCATCAGGGCGGACAGGCGGTCGATCAGGAAGCCGATCTCGAACCGGATTCCGTCCGACACGAGCCAGGTATAGACCGGTCCGTTGAACACGGCGCCATCCAGCACGTCGAGGAAAATCAGGCAGGAGGCGGCGAAGGAAATCGCCACCCCGATGATCGTGACCCAATGCGCCCCCGCGCGCCCGATCTGCGGGCCGAACAGGCCGGCAATGAGCGCACCGGCAAGCGGAGCGAGCGGCACGAGCAGGTAGAGCTGCAAGTCCGTCACGTCACCCTTTCAGGTTGTCGAGGTCGTCGACGTTGATGGTCTGCAGATTGCGGAACAGCACGACGAGAATCGCCAGGCCGATCGCCGATTCCGCCGCCGCCACCGTCAGGATGAAGAACACGAAAACCTGCCCGGCAATGTCGCCGAGGTAATACGAAAAGGCGATGAAGTTCATGTTGACGGCGAGCAGCATCAGCTCGATCGCCATCAGCAGGATGATGACGTTCTTGCGGTTGAGAAAGATCCCGACGATGCTGATCGCGAACAGCACCGCGCCGAGGATCAGGAAATGCGAAAGTGACAGCAAGCAACACTCCCCATTTTGTGCTGCAGCTAGTCGTTTTTCTCCGACGGCATCGAAACCAGCCGCACCCGGTCGCTGCGCTTGACGGCGACCTGCCGGACCGGGTCCTGGTATTTCGTATCCTTGCGCTTTCTGAGCGTCAGCGCGATCGCGACGACAATGGCCACCAGCAGCAGCACCGCCGCGAGCTCGAGGGGATAGGCGTAGTCGGTG
The DNA here is from genome assembly GCA_035316965.1 of Burkholderiales bacterium. Lineage (GTDB taxonomy): Bacteria > Pseudomonadota > Gammaproteobacteria > Burkholderiales > SG8-39 > VBDM01. Next base: position 1,051 of record DATHHZ010000089.1, read on the forward strand.
TAGAGCACCCGACCGAGTTCCTTGGTGTTGCTGGCGCCCGGACCGGGATCCCTGGGGCCGGGAAGCGCTTCGATTCCGAAATAGCGGCCGCCCAAAACGAGCACCATCTCGACTACCATGAGGATGCCCACCGTAGCCCCCAAAGGAAGGTAGGTCCAGAATCCCTCGCGCAGGCGCTCGAGGTTGATGTCGAGCATCATCACCACGAAGAGGAACAGCACCATTACGGCGCCGACGTAGACGAGCACGAGCGCAATGGCGAGAAACTCCGCGCGGAGCAGCATCCACAGCGCCGCGGCGGTGAAGAAGGCAAGCACCAGGAACAGCGCCGAGTGCACCGGGTTGCGCACCGTGATGACACAGCTCGCCGCAATCACCAGGATCGCGGCAAAAATCCAGAAAACCGCCAACTCAAACATGGTCCGGATTCATCGGTACGCTGCGTCCGCGGCGCGGTCCTTGGCGATCTGCTCCTCGTACCGGTCGCCCACCGCGAGCAGCATTTCCTTGGTGTAGTAGAGGTCGCCGCGCTTCTCGCCGTGATACTCAAGGATGCGCGTTTCGACGATCGAATCCACGGGGCAGGACTCCTCGCACAGTCCGCAGAAGATGCACTTGGTGAGATCGATGTCGTAGCGCGTCGCGCGGCGGGTGCCGTCGGAGCGCTGCTCGGACTCGATCGTGATCGCAAGCGCCGGGCAAACGGCCTCGCACAGCTTGCAGGCGATGCAGCGCTCCTCGCCGTTCGGATAGCGGCGCAGAGCGTGCAGTCCGCGGAAGCGCGGGCTCATCGGCGTCTTCTCCTCGGGAAACTGCACCGTGATCTTGCGCCTGAAGAGATGGCGTCCGGTGAGCGCCATGCCCTTCGCCAGCTCGATCAGCAGAATACTCTTGAAGAATTCGCGGAATTTATCGATCACGAAATCACCAAATATTCCACGGCGTCTGCATCCACACGGCGATCACGACCAGCCACACGAGCGTCGCGGGAATGAACACCTTCCAGCCGAGCCGCATGATCTG
>DATHHZ010000090.1:0-3242 GCA_035316965.1 Burkholderiales bacterium
GGTGGCGCGCTACATCATCCGGTACCTCGGCCGCCCCGAGAAATACGAGACCAGACTCCAGGAGAAGATGAGCCCCGGGTACGCCGCGCTCGAGGTCATGGAGAAACATCTGGCGAGCCGCAGCTTCTTCGTAGCCGAGCGCTACACGATCGCCGACATCGGGCTCTATGCCTACACGCATGTGGCCCACGAAGGAGGCTTCGAGCTTTCGCGGTTTCCCGCCGTGGAGGCATGGCTTGAGCGCGTGAGGAATCAGCCCGGCCATATCACCATGAGCGGGGAGTAGCCATGTCAGGCCAAAGGTCGAGGAGAGGCAACGCAGCGCGGGTGCGTTACCGATCAACGAAGTCATTGCCGAAAGCAGAGGTGCTGCGTTTGTACCGGTCCGTCCAATGGTCTGCGGCGAGGAAACCCGTTCATCTCATGCGCGCGCTCAAGCGGTCGCACTCCGTCGTCACGGCCTGGGTCAAAAGCTCGCTCGTGGGCCTGGGAAACGCGATTTCGGACGGAAGCTTGGTCGTGTACTACCCGCATCTGCTGGTGTTACCCGAGTTCCAGGGTCGGGGCATCGGGCGACAGCTGATGAAACGGCTGATGAACCGATATCGCGGATTTCACCAGCACATACTGGTCGCTGAGGCGAAGGCGGTCTCGTTCTACCGTAAATGCGGGTTCAAGCGCGCCGGCAAAACCAATTCGATGTGGGTGTTCAGGGGCAGGGAGCATGGATAGCGGACCGACACCCCTATCAATCGTCAAGCAGGCGCCTCTTTCCTGATCCGCTACTTCGAGACCGTCTTCGGCCGCGTCCCCGGCGCGGGCGGGCCGATTCCGCTCCGCAGGAATTCGAGCAGCTTGGCGAGCTGGCTCGACGCTTGTCTGCGCACCGCCTCGACGTCGCAGCCGTTCCAGTCGTAGAAGCCTTTGCCCGCCGAAAGCCCGGTTCGGCCGAGGGCGACCATCGTCTGGAGCATGGGATTGGGGGTCGCGTTGTGGAACAGCTTCGGCACGATCGACTCCTGGGCGTCGGCGTGGATCTTGAGGCCGCTGATGTCCTTCTGCTGGATAAGCCCGTTCAGGCACATGCGCGGCGCGAGCATCCGCCGCGCGGCGTGGTCGATGTCCTCGACGGAAGCGACGCCCGCCTCGATCAGGTAATAGGCTTCGTGCAGGATCGCGTGCTGAAGGCGGTTGACGAGAAAGCCGACGATGGGCTTGTAGAGCACCACCGGCTCCTTGCCGGTGCGCCTGAGCGCATCGGCGACGCGGTCCACTTCGGCGCGCGAGGTCACAAGCCCCGCCATCACTTCGACCACCGGCGCGGTGTCGGCCGGCATGAAGTAATGAACGCCGAGAAAGCGCTCGGGGCGCTTCATCTTGCGCGCCAGCTCGACCAGATCGAGCCCCGAGGTCCCGGACGCAATCAGCGGCGCGTTGTCCGGCGAATTGCCCGAATACGCCGCCTCGATTTCAGCGTATACGGCCTGCTTGACGCGCACGTCCTCGGGCACGAATTCGATGACGAGGTCCGGCGCTTCCTTCGGCAGCTGTTCGACCGCGCTCGTCCTCGACGGCAGCTCTTCGAGCTTTCCCGCGCGGCTGCTCTTCACGAGGGTGGCGAACCCCGCGTCGGCGAAGGTCTTCGCGACGCCGCGGCCCATGACGCCGTAGCCGTAGATCAGCACCGTTTTGATGGGTGTGCTCATGTCGCCGCTCCGAAATGGGGGTGGGCCCGCCGACAGCGAATTGTAATGCACGAAAGCACCCGATTTGAACTAAGCTTCCGCCTGGAAAAGGAGTGCAGATGAACCTGAAAATCTCATGGTGCTCGGGACTGGCCCTGACCGTCCTTCTCGTGTCCGTGGTGCTGACCGCCTGCGGCGAAAAGACGACGACAACCTCTCGGGAGGCGACCGCGGTCGCGCTGCTTAGGTTCAACGCCAACGGTACGCCCGACATCACCAATCTGGTCGGCGGAACCGGCTTGGTGACCACCGACGTCAATCCCTCCCAGGACGATATCGCTTTCGCGACCGTTCTGCAGCCGGACGGCAAGATCATCGCGGTGGGTACGAGCTTCACGACGCCTGCCCGCATCGTGGTGATCCGGTACAACGCGAACGGCGCGCCGGATCTCACCTTCGGCAGCAGCGGGACCACGGTCACGCCCCTGCTTTCGGCCGACGCGAGCGCCTTCGCCGCGACCCTGCAAGCCGACGGCAAGCTCCTGGTCGCCGGAAGGAGCTCCCCTTTGTCGGGGGGTTCCAGCTTCTTGCTGCTGCGCTACCACACCAATAGCATCACCGTCACTGGCACGCCCGGTACTCTCGACACGGGTTTTGGCACGGGGGGGACGGGGATTGTGACGACCCCTATTCCATCCGGCAGTTCGACCAGCGCCAATGGGATCGCGCTGAGCGGCACCAACATCGTCCTCGCCGGGCAGTCGAAAATCGGCGGGAAGTTCCAGATTGTCCTCGCCCAGTACACCTCAACCGGCGCGCTCGACACGGCCGGGTTCGGCGTCCCGAACGGGTACGTCATCACCCCGATCGGCTCGCTCGATGCCGCTGCCGCAGCGCTCGCCGTGCAGCCGGCGGATAGCAAAATCGTCGTGGCCGGTCTGGCGGGAAATTTCGTGAGTCAGATCTGGGACGTCGCCCTGCTGCGCTATAACGCGAACGGCTCGCTCGATACCGATCCTACTACGGGATTCGGCGGAGGCACCGGAATCGTCACCACCGATATCGGCTCGAGCAGCAACTACGCCAACGCGGTCGCGATCCAGGGCGATGGGAAGATCGTCGTCGTGGGGAACGCTTTTGTGAATTCTTTCGCCGCCACCTCCGACATCGCCGTGCTCCGCTACAACACCAACGGCTCGCTCGACACCGATCCTACTACGGGATTCGGCGGGGGCACCGGAATCGTCACGACCAACGTCGGCGCTTTCGACAACGGCTTTGCGGTCGCCGTGCAGCCGGACAACAAGATCGTGGTCGCGGGAAATGCGGACGCTGGTACGGGGGATCGTCTTGCTTTGCTGCGGTACAACGCGAACGGTAGCCTGGATTTCGGTTTCGGGACGGGTGGCATCGTGACGCGTACCGCTTCGGGGCCGAGCACGATTGCCGGCGCCTTTGGCGTCGCCCTGCAGCCGCAACCGGGCGGGGAGATTGTCGTTGTGGGGTACGACTGAAGGTCGGCCCTCAGGTTCCGAGCGTTTTGATTTTCAATTCCCG
>DATHHZ010000091.1:0-2236 GCA_035316965.1 Burkholderiales bacterium
CGGGCAACGTCAACACGCAGCCGCTGCCCGGGGCCGGGCGCACTCCTGCGAGCCTTGACACGACGAAGGCGAAGCTGATCTCCATCGCGCACGAGAACAATGTCGGCGTTCGCACCGGCGTGATGGAAATTCCCAGCAGCAACTGGGCGTTCGCGAATTGCGCCACCACGCCCTTCCCCGGAACACCCTCTTCGACGCAGATCTGCCTCAGGAATGGCTTCGATCCGAACCTCGCCTACGAGCTGGTCTATACGGCGAAGGATCCGCTGGTGCTCGGGGTCGGCATGGCGGCGATGCGGGACGTCAATTCGTTCTTCAGGCGCGCCAGTGCTGCCGACGGCAATCCGATCGGCGGCCGGATCGAATGGGCGATCGGCTACGGACGCTCCCAGTCCGGCCGCTATCAGAAGACTTTCATCCTGCTGGGCTTCAACGAGGACGAAGACGGCAGGATCGTCTGGAATGGCGCCCACCCGATCATCGCCGGCGCAATGGGCCAGTTCAACATCCGCTTCGCCCAGCCCGGCAACATCGCCAACATTTTCGAGCCCGGCGCGGAAGGGCCGATCTGGTGGGGCGATTACAACGACAAGGCGCGCGGGCGTGGCGTAACGGGAATCCTAGAGCGCTGTCGAGCGTCCCATACCTGCCCGAAGATCTTCGACGACTTTGGCGGACCGGAAGTCTGGTATGGCCGTGGCGGCGTCGGCATCGCCGGCACCCAGGGTGGCGACGATATCCGCTTGCCGGGCAACGTGCGCCGGTATTACAACTCAAGCACGGCGCACGGCGGCGGCGGCGGCGGCTTCGCGGTCGCGCAGCCCGCACAACCGGGGTTGATGCTGGCAGCGAACCCGAACCCCCAAGTAGAAACGCGACGTGCGTTGATCGTTGCCCTGATCGACTGGGTGACGAAAGGCAAGAAGCCGCCGCGCAGCGAACACCCGCGGGTCAGTGACGGGACTCTGGTGGCCGCGACCGCAAAGGCAATGCACTGGCCGAAAATTCCTGGTGCTCCGACGCCTGACAACGTGATGAACGTCCTGATGGACTATGACTACGGCCCGGACTTCCGCTATAACGACGAGTCGGGTGTGATGACCAAGGTCGTGCCCTCGATCAAGCAGATCATCCCGACGCCCGCAGCCAAGGTGGACGAGGACGGCAACGAGATCGCCGGCGTGAGATCGGTGCTGTTGCAGGCGCCCCTGGGGACCTACACCAGCTGGAACCCGGTCGCGAGCGGGCCTCTGAAGGGCAACGAAGGCAATCTGGCCTCTGGCTACATTCCGTTCGCCATGACCAAGGCCGCGCGCGTGGCGAGCGGCGATCCGCGTCGCTCGGTCGAAGAGCGCTACGGCAGTCAGGAGGGGTACGACTGCGTAGTGCGGCACGCCGCCGGACAGCAGGTCCGCAAGCGCTTCCTGCTCCAGGAGGACGCAGATCGCCTGATCGCACAGGCTGCCGCGAGCAATGTGCTGCCGAGCGACCCCGACAACCGCACCGCCAAGCGGCTGTGCGAGGATCTCGCGCAGGATGACGATCATCATCACGACGACGGAGATGACGACGATGACGACCATCACGGCAAGCACTGACATCGCGTGAACGGATAAACTTTAGACGCCCGACCCTGCAAAGGGCCGGGCGTTTGCCTTGCTGCTGCGCCCGTGATGACGACGACTGCGCGATTCATAACCAAGCCCGCCATAAGGAGCGCTAATGGCACGTGAAAATCTGAAGCAGCAAAGTTTGTCGCGCCGCAGGTTCATGCAGAGCGCGGCGGCGATGGCAGCGAGCGGCACGCTGCTCGCAAGCGCGGCGCGGGCGGCGAAGGAGCACGATTCGAGGGAGCACGATTCGAGGGGGCACGAATCGAGGGGGCACGAATCGAGGGGGCATGATTCGGAATGCGAAGGCTCGCGCGACCTCAACCTCGTCAACGGCCGCTTTCTAACGCTCGATGCGCACAACAGCGTGGTCTCGGCGATCGGCATCCGCGACGGGCGCATCGTCGAGGTCGGGCGCGGCGGAGCGCTCGGGCCGTGCGGCCACACCATCAACCTGAAGGGCGCGACCGTCATTCCGGGCCTCATCGACTCGCACGTGCATTTCATCCGCTGCGGCCAGAACCCCGGCCACGAGGTGCGCATCATCGAGACCGCGGCGTCGGTGGGCGAGCTGCAGCAGATGATCAGCGCGCGCATTCGCGAGCTCAAGGTGCCGGCCGGCGAGT
>DATHHZ010000092.1:0-3104 GCA_035316965.1 Burkholderiales bacterium
CGAATCTGTCTGGACCATCGTCTCGACGCGTCACATGGTCGCGGAGTTCAATCTTCTCGCACCGATTTCCGTACACGCACAGACGCGGCGCTCGCTTGCAGAAAAGGCGGAGGCCGCTATCGCTCGCGCCCTGGGCGTGCCCGGCCCGCAGGGGACGTCACGTGCGCGCCATAGGCCGCGCACGGTACCTGGTACAAACGCCGATCCTCCAGACGAACCGCGCTAAGTTTTCCGCCCCAGACGCAACCCGAATCGAGGGCGAGGAGGTTGGGCGCAATGCGCAAGCCGAGCGCCGACCAGTGACCACATACCAAGGTGTAATCAGCGCTTTTCCTGCCGGGCACCTCGAACCACGGAAGGTAGCCGGCGGGAGCTTCGGCCGTTTCGCCTTTGGTGTGGAACTCCATTACACCTTCGGGAGTGCAAAAGCGCAGGCGGGTCATTGCGTTGACGATGACGCGCAGCCGGTCGATTCCGCGCAGGTCGTCGCTCCAGCGATCCGGGAGCGAGCCGTAAAGTTGCGCGAGAAATTCCTTGTGCCGGGGTCCGCGCAGTTCCGCCTCGACTTCTCCGGCAAGTGCTTTCGCTGTGGCGACGTCCCATTGCGGCAGGAGCCCCGCGTGGACCAGCGCGTAGTTTGCGGCGACGTGCACCAGCGGCCGGTGCCGCAACCAGTCGAGCAACCCGTGGCGGTCGTGCGCAGCGAGCACGTCCCCAAGCGTGTCGTCTTCGCGACCCTTGACGGACCCCTGAGCGAGGGCCAGCAGATGCAGATCGTGGTTGCCGAGCACGGTCACCGCGCGATCACCCAGATCACGCACGAAGCGCAGTGTGGCGAGCGAGGCCGGACCCCGGTTGACGAGATCACCCACGAACCACAAGCGATCTTTCGCACGATCGAACCCGAATGCGCCGAGCAGCGCCTGCAGCTCTTTGAAACTGCCCTGAACATCGCCGATCGCGTAGGTAGCCATAACAGTGAGTGAGCGCTCCGTGAAGGAGTCGTCAAGACCGCGCCTCGAACCGATGTAATAGAATGGCGCCGCTCAACCTTTTATTGAATCAGTCATGGCCGAGAAGTTTTCCAAATCGATCCTTAGCAACCTGAAAAAGATGTTGCATCGGGCTCCCGAGAAACCCTCCGGGTCGGCTCCGAGGAAGCCTTCCGCTTCGAAGGAGGGTGCCCGGAAGCACGCGTCTTCGCCGTCTCCCGTGGATCCGGCCCCCGATCAAGGAGGCGCGGAAGCGCAGGAAGCCAAGCCGGACAAGAAGAAACCCAAGAATCAACCGTGGTACCGGCACCGCCAGCGCTGGTAGCGGGTGCGGGCCTCCCGTGGGCCACGCGGCCGGTACGTCTCAAACGGCCTCGAAGGCTTTGTCCTTGAGCGAAGCGGCGAATCCGTAGAAGACCTCGTGCACCTTGCCCCAGTTCTTCAGCGCTTTCATTCGCCCCAGCCAGCGGTTGACGTTCGGATACGCCGAGTAGTTGCAACGCAGGATCTCGCCGAGAGCGACAAACGGACCGCCGAAGTAGTCCGCGATGGTGATCTGCTCGCCGCACAGGTATTTCTTCTTCGGCCCGAGCAGGTTTTCATCGAGAACCTTCAGCCACGTTTGAGCTTTTTCCTTGCCCCATGCGATCGTGCCCGCATGCGCCTCGTCGCTGCGCCGCTTGTGCGTGGGGAAGATCTGCGGGTAGACCAGCCCATAGGCGAACTCGCGGCAGACCTGCGTATTGATCCAGTCCATCATCTCGTTCACCTTCGCCCGTGAGTGCAGCTCCTTCGGATAGGCCGAAGAGCCGGTTTTCTCCGCGAGGTACTTGAGAATCGCCGAGCTCTCGGTCAGGCGGAAATCGCCGTCCTCCAGAACGGGCACCATGCGGTTCGGGTTGATCGCCACAAACTCCGGCTGGTAGTGCTCGCCCTTCATCAGGTCGACCACGCGCAATTCGCACTTGATGTCGTTCTCGGCGATGAACAGCCACACGGGGCGGCTGGTCGTGGATACGGGGTGATAGTAGAGTTTCATGCCGGTTCCTCCTTGCAGGCGATGGGCGTTACGCGGGAAGCCCGTAATCATACCTAAGCCGCAGCGTGCGGTGGCGTCCCTCCGGCGGGCTTCAATCCGGCATTGCCAACCCGCGAATGGCTGCGTCGGTCTCCCGGGTGAGTCGTGCGACGAACTGCGCGGCCGGCTGACGCCGCGCCAACCGCACACCCTGACCCGCCCACAGCGAAAGGAATTCCGCGCGTCCCTGTCTGGCTGCCGCGCTGCGCAGCGGCCGCGTCAGCGCGTTCTGGAACGGGAACGGAAGGACGGCGTCGGGGCCGGCGTTACGCTCGACTTCGGTCATGAAGCGGTTGACGATGCCCCGCGCCGGACGCCCGGAAAACGCCCGCGTAATGCGCGTTTCATGCTCACCGGCTTTGAGGATCGCCTGCTTGTACGCGTCGGGGATTCCCGCCTCGTCGCAGGTGAGAAAAGCCGTTCCCATCTGCACGGCCTGCGCACCCAAGGTGAGCGCCGCAGCGATGCCACGACCGTCCATGATGCCGCCCGAGGCGATCACGGGGATGCGCACGGCGTCGACCACCTGGGGCACGAGCGAAATCGTTCCGACCATGGCCGTCTCGAATTCGGCGGCGAAACTCCCCCGATGGCCGCCTGCTTCGGCGCCCTGCGTGACCACGGCGTCGACGCCGACCCCTTCCAATGTGACCGCCTCATCGACGGTCGTCGCAGTGCCGATCAGAAACATGCCGCGCGCCTTGACGGCTTGGATCGCGCTTGCGGGCAGGATGCCGAAGGTGAAGCTGAAGACCGATGCGCCCCCTTCAAGTGCCGCAGCAAGCTGCTCACCGAACGAGTCGGCCGCCACGGCGGGCGGCTGCGGAGGGGGCAGCCCGAGCTCCGCGTAGAAGGGCGCGACGCATTCCAGAGCAGCGCGCGGATCTTTCGGCGGATCCGGCAGGGGTTGCGGCGCGAAGAGGCTGATCCCGAAAGGCCGGGCGGTGAGCGTGCGCACCGCCCGTGCCCCCTCGAGGATCTGTTGCGGCGTCAGGTAGGCTGCGCCGATGAAACCCAAGCCGCCGGCCTCGCCG
>DATHHZ010000093.1:0-4698 GCA_035316965.1 Burkholderiales bacterium
CAGCGTATCGAGCGCGATCTCGATCGGAACGTAGAGCTGCGTCTGCAACGCCTGGATCAGGATGCGGGTCTTGGCCTGAACACCGCTGCCGAATTCGATCAGCTCGGCCTCGGGTCCCACGAATTGCGCGATTTCCGCGATGTTGCCGCGCAGGATCGCCGTCTCGGTGCGCGTCAGGTAGTACTCGGGCAGCTCGCAGATCGCTTCGAACAGGCGGCAGCCCTGCTCGTCGTAGAAGTACTTCGGCGGAATGCTCTTCTGCGGAAGCGCAAGGCCGGCGAGCACATCCTCGAGGAGCCTCTCCCCACGGGGAAGGAAGCTGTAGAAGCGAACCACCCCGGGCGCCGAAGGCTGCGGGGAGGGTTCCGGCTTCATGCCGATGGCCGGGGTCTAGCCCGGCCAGTCGTATAGTGCGTGGATCGAAGCGAAGCCGCCCTGCAGCGACAAGCCCGCGGAGGTCTGGCGCGTATTGGACCGGCCGGAGGCGAATTCCAGCCATTGACGTATGCGGGTCGCGTCGCCGACACGAGTGTATTTGCCCCAAGAGTCGAGCAGCACGATGATAATCGAACGCTCGGCCAGCGTCACCTGCATGACCAGACACCGCCCCGCCTCGGCGATGTACCCGGTCTTGGACAAACCGATGTCCCAGCGGGAGCTGCGGGTAAGATTGTTGGTGTTGCCGAAGCGCATCGCCCGGCGTCCGATCTTGACCTGGTACGAAGTCGAAGTCGTATAGTCGCGGATCTTGGGGTAGGCGTGCGCGGCCTGCACGAGCTTCGCCAGGTCCTGCGCGGTCGACACGTTGCGGCCGGAAAGCCCCGTGCCGTCCTCGAAGCGCGTGCCCGACATGCCGAGCAACTGGGCCTTGAGGTTCATCGCCAGTACGCACGAGTCTTTTCCGCCTGGGTATGAGCTTGCGATCGCAGAGGCGGCGCGGTTTTCCGAAGCCATGAGGGCGAGGTGCAGTAGTTCGTCGCGCGTGAGCGTGGTGCCGACCTGCAGGCGGGAGTGCGAGCCGCGCAGCCTGTCGACGTCCGCCTTGCTGATCGTCACCGGCTCGTCGGCGTCGAGCTCGGCGTCCAGCGTGACGATCGCGGTCATCAGCTTGGTGAGCGACGCGATCGGCAACTTCGATTCCATGTTCTTGCCGAGGAGAATTTCGCCGGATTGCTGGTCGACGACCAGCGCGGCCTGCGATTTCAGCGCCGGCTGGCGCAGCTCGCGCGCGAACCCCGCGGTCGAAACGACCGCCAGTGCAAGGAGCGACATCGCGATGAACCGCACCCTTCCTCCCGGTTTCTTGTTGGGCCGGCCAGTGTAGCCTTGGCAAAATTAATTTGCAACGAAAATAACAGGATACGCGTGACACTTCACACGTCGTCGCGAAAACGGTCATGAGCCGCCCTGGGAGACCCATCCCTTTCCTCCTTCAAGCTGCCGCCTGCTCGGCCTCCTCTTGTAGCTGCAGAGCCCACATCTGGGCATAAGCGCCGTCTTGCTCGAGCAGTTCCCTGTGGGTGCCGCGCTCCAAGATACGGCCTTGATCCAGAACGATAATCTGGTCTGCGTCCATCACCGTGGAAAGACGGTGAGCAATCACAAGGGTGGTGCGCCCCCGGGCAATCCGGTCGAACTCGGCCTGGATGCCTTGCTCGGTCTCCGAATCGAGCGCGGAGGTGGCTTCGTCGAAGATGAGGATGCTCGGGTTTTTCAGGATGGCGCGGGCGATCGCGACCCGTTGCTTTTCGCCCCCGGAGAGCTTCAGGCCCCGCTCCCCCACTCGGGATTCGTACCGGTCGGGAAGGCTCTCGATGAATTCGTGGATGTGCGCCGCCTTCGCAGCCTCGATGACCTCGTCGGGCGATGCGCTCGGCCGCCCGTAGTGAATGTTGTAGAGAATCGTGTCGTTGAAGAGCACCGTGTCCTGGGGCACGATGCCGATCGCGGCGCGCAGGGACGACTGCGTCACGCCGCGGATGTCGGCTCCGTTGATGGTGATGCGGCCCGCATTGACGTCGTAGAAGCGGAACAAGAGTCGCGCCAGAGTGGATTTTCCCGATCCGCTCGCGCCCACCACGGCGACCTTGCTTCCGGCCGGGATCTCGAAAGACACATCGAACAGGATCTGGCGCCGCGGCTCGTAGGAAAAATCGACGTGCTCGAAACGCACGGTCGCGCTTCCCGCGCCTTTTCCAATGGGGAGCGGCACTGCATCCGGCCCGTCCTGTATCTCCCGGTCCTGGGTGAGCAGGCGGAACATGCGGTCCATGTCGGCGAGCGCCTGCTTGATCTCGCGGTACACCATGCCCAGAAAATTGAGCGGGATGTAGAGCTGGATCAAAAGGCCGTTCACGAGCACCAGGTCGCCGAGCGTCAGAGTCTTCGCCACCACGCCCTCGGCCGCGAGGATCATGAGCAGCGTCACAGCGACCGCGATGATGCAGCTTTGCCCGATGTTGAGGAGACCGAGCGAGGCCTCGTTCTTCACCGCCGCCGACTCGTACTTCTGCAGGTTCTCGTCGTACCGGCGCGCCTCGTATTCCTCGTTGTTGAAGTATTTCACCGTTTCGTAGTTGAGCAGGCTGTCGATCGCGCGCGTGTTGGCCTTCGAATCCAGCTCGTTCGCCCGGCGGCGGATTTCCATGCGCCACTCGGTGATCGACACGCTGAAAGCGATGTAGAGGGCCACCGCGACAAAGGTGACCGCCGCGAAGCGCCAGTCGAACTTGGTGAGAAGAATGACCGCCACCAGGCTGAACTCGAGGATCACCGGGACGATCGAGAACAGCATGTAGGTCAGCAACGTCGAGATGCCGCGCGTGCCGCGCTCGATGTCGCGCGACACGCCGCCGGTATGGCGCTCCAGATGAAAACGCAGGGACAGGCTGTGCATGTGGCGGAACACGGTGAGCGCGACCCGGCGTATCGCGCGCTGTGTCACGCGCACAAACACGACGTCCCGGAGCTCCGCGAACAGCGTGGTCGAGAAGCGCAGGATCCCGTAGGCGGCGAGCAGCGCGAGCGGCAGAACCAGCACGGCGGTCTGCGCGTCCAGCGAATCGACCACTTCCTTCAGGATAAGCGGCACGCCGACGTTGGCGAGCTTGGCGCTGGTCAGGAACGCGAGCGCGATCGCCACGCGGACGCGGAATTCCCACAGATAGGGGACGAGCATCCCGAGCGCGCGCCACTCGCTGCGCTGTTTCGGCGCGGCGGAATCCTTCAGCGGGATGGGCAAGGCAAAGCTGCGGTGATCGTGTGCCATGGGATCGTCATGTTACATGGGGGCGGGGTCGCCGCAAAAACAGCCCGTTTCCTGTCGGCATGACCGGCCACGCGGTCCGTCGCCGCGCCGCAGACCGCGGGAGCGGCGTATCATGCGTATTGCTCAAAAGTGCCCAGAGAACATTCCGGAGGGCCCATGCCGCTCGCTGTCTGGATCGTCGCAGTCGTCACCGTTTCTTTTGCACTTGCCTACCTGAATTCATCGAGCTGGTTCTGGATCGGCGCGGGTGCGGTAGCGCTTCCCGCCGGTCTGGTCGGAGGAGCGTTCGATACGGATACCTTCCTCGTGCTCGCCGGGATATTCGCCTTTTGCAGCGTCGTGTTGGGCGCGGCACCCTTGCGCCGTTTACTGGTTTCGCGCCTCCTCCTTGGCTGGTACCGCGGCCAGCTTCCGGCCATGTCCCAGACCGAGCAGGAGGCGATCGACGCGGGCACGGTGTGGTGGGACGGCGATCTCTTCTCCGGCCGCCCCGACTGGGGAAAACTGCTCGCCGTGCCGCGGCCGAAGCTCACCGCCGAGGAACAGGCGTTCCTCGACAACGAAACCGAGCAGCTGTGTGCGATGGTGAACGACTGGGAGACGACGCAGGTGTATCAGGACCTGCCGCCGCACGCTTGGCAGTTCATCAAGGACAAGGGTTTTCTCGGGATGATCATCCCGAAAAAATACGGCGGCAAGGAATTCTCCGCCACCATGCATTCGCAAGTGATCCAGAAGCTCGGGACCCGCTGCAGCGCAGCTACGGTGCACGTCATGGTGCCCAATTCACTGGGGCCCGCCGAACTGCTGCTCCACTACGGTACCGAGGAGCAGAAAAACTACTACCTGCCACGCCTCGCGAAAGGCCTCGAAATTCCCTGTTTCGGCCTCACCAATCCGCACGCGGGCTCGGACGCCGCGTCGATTCCGGATTTCGGCATCGTGTGCAAGGGAATCTGGGAAGGCCGCGAAGTGCTCGGCATGCGCGTCACCTGGGAAAAGCGCTACATCACGCTGGGTCCCATTTCGACGCTGCTCGGGCTCGCCTTCCGCCTCCACGACCCGGACCACCTGCTCGGGAGCAAGGAAGACATCGGCATCACCTGCGCGCTCGTGCGCACCGACACGCCGGGCGTCAACATCGGCCGCCGGCACAACCCTCTGAACGCGGTATTCCAGAACGGCCCGAACTGGGGCAAGGACGTGTTCATGCCGCTCGACTGGATCATCGGCGGGCCGAAGATGGCGGGTCAGGGCTGGAGGATGCTGATGGAGTGCCTCGCCGCGGGACGCTCGATCTCGCTGCCCTCCTCGGGGACGGGCTACGCCAAGCTCGCCGCGCGCGCGACGGGCGCCTATGCGCGCGTGCGCAGCCAGTTCAAGACGCCGATCGGAAAATTCGAAGGCATCGAGGAGGCGCTCGCCCGCAT
>DATHHZ010000094.1:0-6223 GCA_035316965.1 Burkholderiales bacterium
CCCACGATGCCCTTGCTCAGGACGGCGCAAGCCATCCCCGACCACGCGAGGATCATCCACCCTCGCTCCGCCGAAAGGCCGATGCCGGCGCGCCGGCTCAGGAGAAAACCCAGCATCGCGACGGTCAGAAAGAACGTCAGCCCCATGTCCAGAGTCAGGAACTGGCCGCCGAGAAAATATCCCCAGGAACCCGCGGCCATCAGCGCGGTCGGGAGCCACGGCGAGCGGGGCGCGAGGTGAAATCCCGCGAACGCCATGAGCGCGATCCCGAGGAAACCGGTGTAGGCCGGCCACAGACGCGCCGTCCACTCGTCCACGCCGAGCACCGCGAACGCGCCCGCCGTCGCCCAGTACTGGAGCGGCGGCTTCTCCAGGTACTTGATCCCGTTGAGCCGCGGCGTCACCCAGTCGTTCGAATCGAGCATCTCGCGGGCGATGTCGGCGTAGCGCCCTTCGTCGGGAGTGAACAGTCCGCGGTACTCGAGCCCCGCGAACCATGTCAAGGCGCAGATCAGGAAGGCGCTCGCGATCCATCGGGACCGGGAGCCGGAGGCGGCAAACATGATGGAAGTGTCCGGTACGGGCCGCGCCGGCCTCGAGGCGGAAGCGCGGAGCGTCAGCATGGACCCCTCTGCCTTGCGGAGCGCTGACGCGGACCTTTCAGATCACTGTCGCGCTCGCTATACAATCGCTCCTCCTTTCCCAGAAGCCTGCTCCCGGAAAATGACAGGAGTCTTTCGACTCGCCGCCGCGCTGCTCGCCGCGCTCGCCGCCTCGGGGGAAGCCGTTTCGCAGACCTACCCGGTCCGCCCGATCCGTTTCCTCGTCGGCTCGCCGCCCGGCTCGGGCAACGATCTGGTGAGCCGGCTGCTCGCGCAAAAGCTCACCGAGCGCTTCGGCCAGCCCGTCATCGTCGAGCAGAAACCCGGCGGCGCGGGGCTGCTCGCGAACGACGCCCTCGCGAAATCGCCGCCGGACGGCCACACGCTGGTGCTGCTTTCCGGCGCGCATCCGGCCACCGCGGCTCTCAACCGGGCGCTCCCTTACGATCCGGTGCGCGACTTCGGCATGGTGGGAACCGTGGTCGCCTATCCGCTAGTGATTTCGGTCGCGCCGAATTCGGAGATCCGGTCGTTCCCGGACCTGATCGCGCGCGCGAAAAATGCGCCGGGGAAACTCACGTATTCGATGACGCCGGGAACACTGGTGCACCTGCTCGGCGAGTGGATCAATATCGAGGCGGGCACGACGATTCTCGGCGTGCCTTACAAGGGCAGCGCGAACGCCTTGGTGGACGTGCTCGCCGGGCGAATCGACGCGACCATCGAAACGGGAACCGCCTCGTTCGGGCACATCCGGTCCGGCAAACTTCGCGCGCTCGCGCTGTCCTCGCCCGCGCGGCATCCGGCCATGCCCGAGCTGCAGACGATTTCCGAGACGCTTCCCGGCGTGGAGGTGAGCTCGTGGCTGGGCCTCGCCGTGCCCTCGGCCACGCCGCGCGTCATCATCGACAGGCTCAACCGCGAGATCCGTGCGTTCCTCGAGTCGCCCGAGGTGCGGCAGCGCCTCGCCGACCTGAGCGGCGTGCCGACGCCTTCCAGCCCCGAGGAAATGCGCGCGCTCGTCGAGCGCGAGATCGCGCGCTGGAAGCGCGTCGTCGAGCTGAAGAACATCGAGCGGCAGAACTGATTCGTCCCGCCGCGACGTTCGTCATTTCAGCTTCGAGGCGACATGGTCGATGCCGGCCTGCGCGCACGCGGCGTCGGCATCTCCGCCCGATCCGGGGGGCGAGCCCGGGGCGCCGGGCGAGCCCGACACGCCGATCGAGCCCACCACTTCGTTCCCCGCGCGGATCGGAAGGCCGCCTGCCGCCGTCGTGATCTTGTCTAGATGCAAAGCGCCGATCCCGGTCGGATTGGCGACGGCGCGCTTGCCGTACTCGCCCGAGGACGTCCGGTAGGTGAGCGCGGTGTACGCCTTGCGCAGACTGTGCTCGAAGCTGTGGGGGTTGGCCCCGTCGTCGTTCAAGATCACACGGGTGCGGGCAAAGCGATCCAGCACGGTCACGCTCACCTGATGGCCGCCCTTGCGGCACTGCGCGAGGGCCGCCGTCGCTGCCTCTTGTGCCGCGTCGACCGAAATGCTCCTCTGGGACACGAGCCCTTGCGCGCCCGCCGTGCAGGGAATTGCCAGGATTGCCGCCAACACTGCCTGCTTGTTGCGCTTCATGTGCCCTCCTTGGCTTGGAAAACCGATGCGTGCCGGCAGATGCTATCTTAGGCGGGCGCACATGACGACCCCGGAGTACCCGATGATCCCAATTTCAAAACGCTGGCCCGCCGTGGCGCTGTTCGCGGCGCTCTTCAATGCCGGTCCGCTGTGGGCTGTGGCCGTGCTCGAGAACGACTACGTGCTCGTGAGCCGCGATGACGCGCCTTGCGCCCAGGGCTCGACGCCGGGGTGCGCGGAGCGCGTCATCGTGGCGATGGGCGAGATCCAGCTGCGGTTCGGCAAGGTGCTGCGCGCGATGCGGCGCGGCGAGGTCGCGGTGTTCAATGCGGGCGAATCCTACCGCCCCCCGACGGGCGGCGCCTTCTTCGAAGTGGCGATCAAGCCCAACCACCCGCCGGTCAAATCGCCCGCCGAGATCATCCCGCCGGCGAAGAACACGATCGTGTACGAGGGCGAGCGCTTTATCATCTACGAGGAGCGGCTCGCACCGGGGGACACGCGCGAGCGCCACAGCCACAGCCAGCGCGTCGAGATCCGCATCAACCAGGGGCCATTGCTCCGGCAGATCATCGACGGCAAGGACGCGCCGCAGGAACCGCCGAGCGTGGTGAACTTCCGCGAGCCGATCATCCACAGCGTCACCAACGTCGGCGACATGCCGCTGTGGAACTTCATCCTCGAGTTCAAGCCGTCGGGCCCGGCGCGGTGAATAGGGTCTAATCGCGAGTAAAAGGGAGGCAAAGTGAAGCTTCTGTATTTCGATGACTTCAGGCTCGGCGTGCTCAAGGGCGACGCGGTCGTGGACGTGTCGAAAGCGGTGAAAGGCATTCCGCACACCGGCCCGCACGACCTCATCAACGGCCTGATCGAGCGTTTCGCCGATTACCGCAAGAAACTGGAGAAGGCTGCGGCGAGCGGCCGCGGTATTCCCGTGAAGAAGGTGAAGATCCGCCCGCCGCTGCCGAGGCCGTACAGCATCGACTGCATGGCGGTGAATTACATGGAGGACGGCACGCGCTCCGAGCCCGCCCCCCTCAACGCCTTTCACAAGTCACCGGGCGCCGTCATCGGCGACGGCGACACCCTGGTGCTTCCCGACGTGCCGGCGAGCATCTTCGAGGGCGAGGCGGAAATGGCCGTGGTGATAGGCCGGCGCGCTTCCAACGTGAAGGCGGCAAACGCGATGAAGCACGTGTTCGGCTACGTCAATTTCATCGACGGGTCGGCGCGCGACCTGCCGCCGGCGGGCAACACTTTCTACCAGATGAAATCGCGCGACAGCTTCGCGCCCATGGGCCCCTACCTCGTCACCGCCGATGAGGTTCGCTACCCGCATCATCTGCAGATCCGGCTTTGGGTGAACGGCGTGCTCAAGCAGGATTTCAACACGGGCGACATGGCGCACAAGATTCCCCGCTGCATCGAGTGGGTCAGCTCGATCCACACGCTCAATCCGGGCGACGTGCTCGCCACCGGCACCAACCACCGGGGCCTCTCCGCTTTCCAGGACGGCGACAAGATCGAACTCGAGGTCGAGGGACTGGGGCGGCTGCGCGTGAAGGTCCGCGATGAGCTCAAGCGCACCTGGGGCCGGGACACGCGCCTCGAGCACGAACAAAAAGGCTTGCAGGGGCGCACGCCGCAGCTCACGGGAAAATACGCGAAGAGCGCGCAATGATGAACCCCCTACCCGACGCCCAGCTTGCGCACGTCGGCTTGTTCGTCCGCGACCTCGAGACGATGATCGCGTTCTATTGCCGCGTGCTGGGCCTGGTGGTCACCGATTCCGGGGACTACTACCTGGGCGGACGCATCGCATTCCTGAGCCGCAACCCCGAGGAGCATCATCAAATCGTGATGGCCTCGGGCCGGCCGAAAGACGCTCCGACGACGATCAATCAGCTCTCCTTCCGGGTGAAGAACCTGGAGGACCTCAGGCGCTTCTTCACCGTGCTGGTTGCAGAGCAGGCGAAGGAGATCGCTCCGCGCAACCACGGAAACGCGTGGAGCATCTATTTCAGCGACCCGGAGGACAACCGCATCGAGCTCTACACCCCATCGCCGTGGTACGTAGGCCAGCCCTATGGCAAGCCGCTCGATCTCACGGAATCGGTCGAGGCGATAGTCGCCAAGACCGAAGCCCTGATTCAGGACGATCCTACTGCCTGCCCGCGGGAAGCCTGGATGGCGAAATTGAAAACTCGCCTCGCCCCGTGAACCGGGCGCCGCGTTGCTTCGCCGCGGCGGCGCTTGCAGCGGCCCTCGCATCGCCGCTCTCGGCACAGGACTACCCGAAGCGGCCGATCCGATTCATGATCGGGTTCGCGCCGGGCGGCAGCGCCGATATCGTCAGCCGGCTGCTCGGCCAGAATCTCGCCGAGCGCCTGGGCCAGCCCGTCATCGCCGAGCAGAAAATGGGCGCGAGCGGCCTGCTCGCGAATGACGTCGTCGCAAAGGCGCCCCCCGACGGGCATGTGCTCGTGCTCCTCACCGGCGGCCACCCGGTCGCCGCCGTGGTCATGAAGGAGCGGCCCTACGATCCCGTCCGCGACTTCGCCATGGTGTCCGTCGTCACCGGCTATCCGATGGTGATCTCGGTCGCCGCGAACTCGCCGACGAGAACGTTCGCGGATCTCATCGCCCGCGCGAAAACCGAGCGCATCACCTTCGCCACATCCGGACCAGGCAGCCTGCACGATCTGGTGGGCGAACTGGTCAACGTCGAGGCGGGAATCGGCATGGTGAGCGTACCGTTCAAGGGCGCGGCGCTCGGCATCGTCGATCTGCTCGGAGGCAGAGTGGACGTGATGGTCGAGACCGCGACTTTTTCCTTCCCTCAGATCCGCGCGGGGAAACTGCGCCCGCTCGCGCTCTCTTCCGCCGAGCGTTATCCGCTGATGCCCGAGGTGCCCACGATCGCGGAAACGCTTCCCGGCGTTGAGGCGAGCTCATGGCTCGGGCTCGCGGCCTCCCCCGGCACGCCGAAGCCGATCATCGACCGGCTCAACCGCGAGGTGCGTGCGATCGTTGAGCTCCCCGAGGTGCGCCGGCGGCTCGCCGAACTCGGCGGCGTGCCCAGCCCCTCCACGCCGGAGGAGATGCGCGGGCGCATCGAGCGCGAAATCGCAAAATGGAAGCGGGTCGTCGAGCTGAAGAAAATCGAGCGGCAATAGCGTGCGACAATCCATCTCGCGGCTGCTAAAGTGGCGGCCCCGATAGTTCCCTCCCGGAGCAGATCCCGCCCATGGCAGCCAAAAGCAGACCTTTTGTCATCGCGCTCGAAGAACACTACTGGGACGCCGAGGTGGCGAAAACCTTCGGGAGCGGTGAGGCGCGCAGCCCCGAGCTGCGTCAGCGCCTCGACGACCTGGGCGCGCTGCGCATCAGGGAGATGGACGAAGCCGGCATCGACGTTCAGGTGATCTCGCACGGTGCGCCTTCGACGCAGCGCCTCGACGTGGCGACCGCAGTTCCTCTCGCGCGGCGCGCGAACGACAGGCTGCACCAGGCAGTGCGCGCCCATCCCGAGCGCTTCGCCGGCTTTGCGGCGCTTCCCACCGCCGACCCGAAAGCGGCGGCGGACGAGCTCGAGCGCGCGGTCACCAAGCTGGGTTTCAAAGGCGCGATGGTGCACGGGCCCACCAACGGCGTGTTCTTCGACGACAAGCGATTCTGGCCGATATTCGAGCGCGCGCAGGCGCTCGACGTGCCGCTCTATATCCATCCGTCCTCGCCCGTGCAGGCGGTCGCCGATGCCTATTACAAGGATTATCTGGACAAGTTTCCGCAGCTCCTCACCGCGGCCTGGGGCTACACCGTGGAGACCGCCACGCACGGCATCCGCATGATTCTATCGGGCGCATTCGACAAGCATCCGCGCCTGAAGATCATCCTCGGGCATCTGGGCGAGTCGTTGCCCTTCTCGGCCTGGCGCATCAACATGGCGCTCTCGCGCGGAGCCGACAAACCCAGCACCTTCCGCGACACCTTC
>DATHHZ010000095.1:0-3337 GCA_035316965.1 Burkholderiales bacterium
TTTTAAAGTCCCCGCCCAGTCCGATGCGCGAGGTGCGCCAGGCGTACAGCACGAGTGCCCCGCCGATGAAAAGCGCGAACAGCGCCAGGATGAAGATGCCGCGTGTGGGATCGACCGCGAAAGCGTGCACGGATGTCAGGACTCCGGAGCGCACCAGGAACGTCCCGAGCAAGGAGAGGGCAAAGGCGACGATCGCGAGCAGCACGGTCCAGCTGCGAAAAGCTCCGCGCTTCTCCGTCACCGCGAGCGAATGGATGAGCGCCGTGCCGACGAGCCAGGGCATGAAAGAGGCATTCTCTACCGGATCCCAGAACCACCAGCCGCCCCAGCCGAGCTCATAGTATGCCCACCCGCTGCCGAGCGCGATGCCCACGGTGAGGAACGCCCAAGCCGCCGTCGTCCACGGGCGTGACCAGCGCGCCCACGCTGCATCGAGCCGCCCGCTCATGAGCGCCGCGATGGCAAAGGAGAATGCGATCGAAAAGCCGACGTAGCCCATGTAGAGCATCGGCGGATGGATCACCATGCCCGGATCCTGGAGCAGCGGGTTCAGGTCGCGCCCGTCGACGGGCGCCGGGAAGACCCGCAGAAAAGGATTCGAGGTAAATAACGTGAACAGGAGAAACCCGGTGCTCACGATTCCCATCACGCCCAGCACCCGCGCCACCATATCGTCGGGGAGGTGGCGGCTGAACAACGTCACGCCGAGCGTCCATACGCCGAGTATCAGCGTCCACAGCAGGATCGAGCCTTCGTGCCCGCCCCATACGCCTGTGACGCGGTAGGCGACGGGAAGCGCGGAATTGGAATTGGAAGCGACGTAGGCGACGGTGAAGTCGTTCGCGACGAAACTATAGGTAAGGCAGCCGAAGGCGATGGCCACGAAGACGAACTGCCCTTGCGCGGCGGGTCGCACCGCACCCATCCACACGCCATTGCCGCGAGCCGCCCCCGCAAGTCCGAGGGAAGCCTGGGCGAGCGCAAGGCACAGCGCGAGAGCGAGAGCGAGCTGACCGATTTCAGGGATCATTTGCGTCCGGCGCCACCCTGCACCAGGGTGTGCGCCGCCTTTTCGTTGATGGACTTGGCTTGCTTGATCGCGTCGGCCGCCGCCGGGGGCATGTAGTTCTCGTCGTGTTTGGCGAGCACCTCGCTCGCGTAGAAAATTCCGTCCGCACCGAGCTTTCCTTGAGTCACCACGCCTTTGCCCTCGCGAAACAGGTCCGGGAGGAGGCCGCGGTAGACGACCGGGACGTTCTTCGCCGTGTCGGTGACGATGAATTGCACGGTGATCCCGTCGGCCTGGCGCTTCACGCTTCCCGGCGTGACCATCCCGCCGACGCGGAACGAGCGTCCCTGCGGCACCTCTTTCGCTTCGACTTGCGACGGCGTGAAGAAAAATACAAGATTCTCGCGGAACGCGGCGAGCACGAAGGCCGCCGCCACGCCGAGCGCAACGAGGCCCACCGCGATCATCGCCAGCCGTTTCTGCCTGGGCTTCATCGGTCGCCTTGTGTTGCGGTGCCGTGGAGGCGAAAGCGCGCGAGAGCGCTGCGCTTGCGCAACGCGAGCAGTGCGATTTCCGCGATCACGAGACCGAGCGTCACGAGATAGGAGCCCCAAACATAGAACGCATAGCCACCCATTGCAAGGAAATTATCCCAGCTACCCCAGTTCACGCGGATCGCCTCGCGTAGTCCGCCACCCACTCGCTCGCGCGTTCGCGCTCCAGCATGATGCAGCGCGCCCGCATCAGTGCAGCTGCGATGCTGTAGAACCAGAAGCCGAAAGCCATCACGGCCATGCCGGTCAGCATCGTTGCCGCCATGGTCGGGGCCTTGGTGAGACTCACCGACGCGCCCTGGTGCAGCGTGTTCCACCACTTCACCGAAAAGTAGATGATCGGGATGTTTACGACGCCCACCAGCGCGAGCACCGCTCCCGCCTTGTCGGCGCGGCGAGGATCGTCGATCGCCGCTTGGAGCGCCATGAAGCCGAAATAGAGGAAGAGCAGAATCAGCTCCGAAGTCAGCCGCGCGTCCCACACCCACCAAGTGCCCCAAGTGGGCTTTCCCCAGAGGGAGCCCGTCCACAGCGCGAGAAACGTGAAGAGCGCGCCGGTGGGTGCAATCGCGCTCGCCATCATGCCCGAGAGCCGGGTGTTGAACGCGAGCCCCAGTCCCGCCCAGAACGCCATGACCAGATAGAGGAACATCGACATCCAGGCCGCCGGAACGTGGATGAAGATGATCCGGTAGGCCTCGCCCTGCTGGGCGTCGGTAGGAGCGACGAAGAATCCCACGTACAGGCCTGCGGCACACGCGATCGCTGCTAGAGCGCCGAACCAGAACGCGAGCTTCCCCGCCAGAGGAAAGAAGGTCTGCGGCGACGAATACCTGAACCAGTTCATGGTGGGGCGTTTGCCTTTCGTGCCTTCACTCGACGGAGATGCGCAATGCCACTGCGGTTGCCCACGGAGCGAAAGCCCACGCGAATACCAGAAAAGCTCCCAGAAGCAGAAGCTGGGCGTGGCCGCCGAGGCCTGAGGCAGCCGCCTCGGCAGCCCCCGCTCCGATGATCAGCACCGGTACGTACAAGGGCAGCACCAGCAACGAAAGCAACGCTCCCCCGCCGCGAAGCCCCAGCGTGAGCGCTGCGCCGATCGCCCCGATCAGGCTCAGGACCGGCGTACCGAGCGCCAAAGATAGCGCCAAGACCCCGAGCAGCTCTTGAGGAAAATCAAATTGTAGCGCCAAAACGGGCGAGATCAGGACGAGCGGCAGACCGGATATCAGCCAGTGGGCCAACACTTTTGCCGCCACCGTCATTCCCAGAGGCGTGGCGCCGAGCAGCATCTGCTCCAGCGTTCCGTCGGCGTGGTCGGAGGCGAACATCCGCTGCAGGGCCAGCATCGAGGCGAGCAGCGCCGCGACCCAGATGACCCCCGGTACGATCGTGCGAAGGAGTGCCGGATCCGGCCCCACGCCCAGCGGAAACAGGCTCACCACGATTACGAAGAAGAGCAGCACCGTCAACACGTCCGAGCTACGCCGTACCGCGAGCAGCAGGTCGCGGTGGATTACGCATCGGAGCGCGGCCAGCATGTCAGCTCGCCTCGAGGTCGATGCGCAGGGCTGCGGCGGCCGTTATTTTCGCCTCAAGGTGCGTTGTGAGGATCACTGCGGCACCGCGTGAAAGGTGCTCCGCGATCAGATTCTGCACGTGCTCCACGGCCGCGGCGTCGAGCGCCGCAAACGGCTCATCCAGGATCCAAAGCGGCATCCCTTCGCTCAAGGCCAGGCGCGTGAGCGCCGTTCGGCGGCGCTGTCCCTGCGAA
>DATHHZ010000096.1:0-2213 GCA_035316965.1 Burkholderiales bacterium
CCTTGGGGATCGCGTCGGAGAGGGGCCTCATGCGCTCGCCGCGGCCAGCGGCAAGAATCATGGCTTTCATCATTCGAAATCAGAACGTGTAGCCGACGCGCTTTTCCTGGGGCTCGAGCTCCTCGAGCAGGCGCCCGAGCGCCGCGCGCTCGCGATAACGCTCGCACGTGCGCCGCAGGTAGCTCATCACGAGCGGCTGGTCTTTCAGATAGCCGTCCTTGCCATCCCGAAAGGAAAGACGCGCGAAGATCCCCAGCACCTTGAGCTGCCGCTGGGCTCCCATCCACTCGAAATCCCGGTAGAAATCCGCGAAATCGCCGGCGACCGGCAGCCCCCCGGCCCGGGCCCTTTCCCAATAACGGATCGCCCAATCGATGACGCGTTCTTCGTCCCAGGCGATGTAGGCGTCGCGCAGGAGCGAGACGAGATCGTAGGTGATCGGGCCGTACACCGCGTCCTGAAAATCGAGAATTCCGGGGCAAGGCTCGCAGACCATGAGGTTGCGGGAATGGTAGTCGCGGTGCACGAACACCCGCGCCTGTCCGAGGTTGTTCCCGAGGATCGTCGAAAACGCCTTCTCCAGGGTCTGGAGTTGTGCCGCGTCGAGCTCGCGCTGCAGCTGGCGCGCAATGTACCAGTCGGGGAAAAGGCGCAATTCCTTCTCGAGTAATTCTCTGTCGTAATCGGGCAGCAACCCGGGGCGGCTCGCCCGCTGAATCCGCAGCAGCGCGTCGAGCGCGTCTTCGTAAAGCCTTCCAGCGTTGTGCTCATCGAGCGCATCCAGATAAGTCGTGTTGCCCAGATCCGAAAGCAGCAGAAAGCCCTGTTCGAGGTCTTGCGCATGGATCTTGGGCACGTGCACTCCGGCTTCGGCAAAGAGACGCGCTACATGCACGAACGGCCCACAGTTCTCCTTGTCAGGCGGGGCGTCCATCGCGACGAGTGATGCCTGCGCCTCGCCGCGTTGGATCCGGAAATAACGCCTGAAGCTCGCGTCGTCGGAGGCGGGCGCGATGCTGAAATCGTCGCTCGCTAGGGTCACCGCCAGCCATTGCCGCAATTGCCCTGCGCGGTCCAAAAATCCTCCGGAAACAAAGAATTGCCTTCGCCGCTGATTTGTGCGATTTTAGCACCCGCCCCGAAAGCCCAGGCCCAGGCTTTTCTGATATGTCTTGTTCACCTGCCCGCCGTGCGGCGTTGGCACTTGCGCTGTCTTGTTCTGCCGCGGTGTACGCACAGGGGCAGGGACTTCAGCTGCGGAGTTCTTCGGAGGAACGATCCAAGACTGGCGCCTTGCCGATCATCTTGGACGCAGACCGCATCGAAGGCGTTGCAGGAAAGGACACCACGGCGCAGGGCAACGCCAGCTTGCGTCAAGGGGACTTGTCGATCCGCGCCGACTCGCTGACATATCACGAAGGAAATGAAGACGTCGAAGCCCGCGGCAACGTGCGCCTTCAACGCAAGGACGACACTTTGAAGGGGCCCTCGCTGAGGTATTCGATCAGGGACGCGACTGGCGTATTCGAAAAACCCGACTTTACTTTCACGCCGCTTCCAAAGACCGGTCAACAACCGGTCTCGGCGCGCGGGCAGGCCGAAACGATCGAGTTCCTGGGCGAAAGCCAGTACAGAATCAAGGACGGCTTCTTCACCTCCTGCAAGCCGGGCGACGACGGGTGGCTGGTCAAGGCTGACGAGCTGGATCTGGATTTCACGCGCGACGTGGGGACCGCCCGCGGCGCCAGCGTGTATTTCGAGGGACTGCCCATCATCGTGGCGCCTTCTTTTGATTTCTCGCTGAACAACCAGCGCAAATCGGGCTTTCTTCCGCCTTCGATCGGCGTTACCGGGAAGAGCGGACCCGAGGTCGGAATTCCGTATTACCTGAATCTCGCGCCCAACTACGACCTCACGCTCACGCCGCGTTACATGGAAAAGCGCGGATTGCAGCTCGCGGAGCAGTTCCGTTATTTGCAGAAGGACTACCAGGGCGATCTCAGCGCCGAGGTGCTCCCGAATGACCGTGCCGCGGATCGCCGCCGCTATGGCATAAGTCTGGCTGGCAGCTACAACCGCGATGGCTCCCTCCTTGGCGGACTCAATCTGAACAAAGTCTCGGACGACAGCTATTTCCGCGATCTTGCGACCCGCATCAACATCACTTCGCAGGCCACGCTGCCTCGCGAGGGCTTTTTGACTTACAACGGTAA
>DATHHZ010000097.1:0-5333 GCA_035316965.1 Burkholderiales bacterium
GGACCGACATCGCCGCGCGCACGATCGCCAACAAGCTCTCCGAAAGCGTCAAATGGAACCTCGTCGCGGAGAACAAACCGGGCGCCGGCGGAAATCTGGGCGTCGAACAGGCGGTCAGGTCTCCGGCCGACGGCTACACCCTGGTGATCGGACAGACGAGCAACCTCGCGATCAATCCGACCCTCTACGCGAAGCTGCCTTACGACCCTCTCCGTGATCTGAGTCCGGTCGCGCTCGTCGTCTCCGCGCCGGTCGTGTTCGTGGTCGCAGCGAATTCGCGGTACGCATCGTTGGGCGATTTGCTCGCAGCGGCGAAGACCGATCCGGGCGGAGTCACGTTCGCATCGCCGGGGAACGGCACGGTGTCTCATCTGGCCGGCGAGCTCCTGCAGCGCGCCGCCGGCGTCAAGCTCACGCACGTACCCTACAAGGGGGCGTCGCAGGCGCTGACCGATACTCTGGGCGGCCAGGTGCAGTCGTTCATGTCCTCGGTCCCTTCGGCCCTCTCGCAGATCAAGTCAGGCAGGCTGCGCGCGATCGCGGTGACCTCCGCGAAGCGCTCCCCCGAACTGCCCGACGCGCCCACCATCGCCGAATCCGGCTACGTGGGATTCGAGGCGAACACCTGGTACGGATTGCTCGCGCCGGCCGGTACACCCGCGCCCATCATTGCGAGGCTGAACGCCGAGGTGAACCGCGTGCTCAAGATGCCCGAGGTGCGCCAGAGGCTCGCGGCCGAGGGCGGCGACGCTCTGGGCGGCTCACCGGAACAATTCGCCGCGTTCCTAAAAGCTGAGCACAGCAAGTGGGGACGGGTGGTGAAGGAATCCGGCGCCAGAGCTGAATGATGGGATGAAAGCGCAGCCGAAAAAACGCGACTATGCCCCGCAGGCGCGCGGCGCGCTCGAGGGCGTGCGCGTGCTCGATCTGTCGCGCCTCGTGGCCGGCAACACGCTCACGCAGGTGCTCGCCGATTTCGGCGCCGAGGTGATCAAGGTCGAGCCGCCGGCGGGAGACACGCTGCGCGCCTGGCAGACGAACGGCGTGCCGGTCACCTGGAAACTCTATTCCAGAAGCAAGAAGAGCCTGTGCCTGGAGCTGCGCAAGCCCGAAGCGCGCGAGCTGCTGCTCGAGTTGATACCCTCCGCGGCGCTCTTCATCGAGAGCTTCCGCCCGGGAACTCTGGAGAAGATGGGTCTCGCGCCCGGGACGCTGCTCGCGCGCAACCCGAAGCTCGTGGTGGTGCGCATCTCCGGCTGGGGCCAGGACGGCCCGTACAGCCAGCGTCCGGGCTTCGGCACGCTGATCGAGGGCATGTCAGGCTTCGCGTCCATGAACGGCTTTGCCGACCGCGAGCCGGTGCTGCCGCCGATGTACCTCGCCGACAGCGTCGCCGGCCTGCACGGCGCCGCCGCGGCGATGATCGCGCTGCGCGAAGCGGAGAGGAAGGGCGGCACGGGACAGGTGATCGACCTGCCGCTGCTCGAGCCGCTTTTCAACATCCTCGGACCGCAGGCGGCGAATCTGCGCCTCACCGGAAAGGTGAAGCTGCGTACCGGAAACCGCTCCACCACCACCGCGCCGCGCAATGCGTACCGGACGAAGGACGGTCGCTGGGTGTGCCTGTCGGCGTCGATCCAGAAAATGGCCGAGCGCCTGTTCCGCGCCATCGGCCGGCCGGAGCTCGTCGACGATCCCCGCTATGCGACCAACTCGGAGCGCCTGCGCCACGCCGACGAGCTGGACGCGATCATCGGCGCCTTCATCGAGCAGCGAACGCAGGCCGAGAACGTCGAGTTCTTCGAAAAATACGAGGTCACCATCGGGCCCGTCTACGACATCGCGCAGATCCTCGAGGATCCGCACGTGACCGAGCGCGAGCTCGTCGCCGATTATCCCGATCCCGACATGGGCTCATTTCCCATGCACCACGTGACGCCGCGTCTTTCGCGTACGCCCGGCGCGATCCGCGCGCCGGCACCGAGGCTGGGCGAGCACAACCGCGCGCTGCTCGCCGAAATCGGCGTGGGCGAAGCCGCGTATGCGAAGCTCGTCTCAGCCGGCATCGTGTGCGAGGGCGGCGCCGCGCCCAAAGGAGATCAGGAATGAAGCCCGGCCTCCCGGTGTGGCGTTCGCTGCTGTATGTGCCGGTGAACGTCGAGAAATACGTGGACAAGGCGCACACGCGCGGCGCGGACTGCATCCTGCTCGACCTGGAGGACAGCGTCCCCGCCCACGAGAAGGACAACGCGCGCAAGCTCGTCGCCCGGGCCGCGACCCGGGTGCGGCGCGGAGGAGCCGACGTGGCGGTGCGAATCAACCGGCCGGATGCGATGGCCTCACGCGATCTGGAAGCCTGCGTGGGTCCCGACGTGAACGCAGTCGCCGTGACCAAGGTGGACGACGCCGCCCACCTGCGCCGTCTCGACGAGCTGGTTTCGAGGCTGGAAGCGAAGCGCGGGCTCGCCCCGGGGCACACCCGCTTCATCGCGATGGTCGAGACGCCGGCAGCGTTTTTCCGCATGCCGGAGATCGCGATGGCGGTCGAGCGCAACGCGGCGATGGACATCGGCGGCGAGGATTTCGCGCTCGAAAACGGCATGGAGCCGACCGAGGAGACGCTCCTCATGCCCAAGCAGCAGATGATCTACGCCGCGCGCGCCGCAGGCATCATGCCTCTGGGCTACATCGCGAGCGTCGCGAGCTTCGGCGACCTTCTGGCTTTCCGCCGCATGGTGCAGCGCTCGCGCCAGTTCGGTTTCCTGGGCGCGAGCTGCATCCATCCCGCGCAGGTGACCATCGTCAACGAGTTGTATTCACCCTCGCCCGAGGACGTGGCGCACGCGAAGCGCGTGATCGAGGAGAACGCCAAGGCCGGGGCCGCCGGGCGCGCTTCGTTCGCGATCGACGGCAAGATGGTTGACGTACCGGTCGTGGTGCGCGCCGAGCGCCTGCTCGAGCGCCACGCCGCGATCCAGGCGCGCGAGGCGGCGAAGCGCGTCGCCTCCTGAATGCCCCTCCTCCAGCTTTCACAGCTGTCTCTCGCCTACGGCCATGTGCCTTTGCTCGACCGCGTCGATCTGGCGGTCGAGCCCGGAGAGCGCATCGGATTGATCGGGCGCAACGGCACCGGCAAATCCACTCTCCTGAAAATCATCGAGGGCAGTGCGGCGGCGGATGAAGGCAAGGTCTGGCGCGCGCCGCAACTGAAGCTCGCGAGCGTTTCGCAGGAGCCCGCGTTCCGGCCCGGGCAAAGCGTGTTCGAAGCGGTGGCCGAAGGCCTGGGAAAAGGGACGAAATTGCTGATCGACTATCACGCGGCGACGCATGCGCTGGCTGCGCACGGCAGCAACGGACGTCACGCCGAGGATGCTGCGCTGATGGAGCAGATGCAGCACCTGCAGGAGGCGCTCGATGCGAGCGACGGCTGGAGCCTTCAGCACAGGATCGAGGCGACCCTCAGCCGGCTGCAGCCGTCCGAAGACGACCCGGTATCGGAGCTCTCGGGCGGACTGAAGAAGCGCGTGGCCCTGGCGCGCGCGCTCGTCATGGCGCCCGATCTCCTTTTGCTCGACGAGCCGACGAACCATCTCGATTTCACCGCGATCGAATGGCTGGAAGAGACGCTGCTTGCGTTCCCGGGGAGCGTCCTGGTCGTCACGCACGACCGGCGCTTCCTCGACTCGGTCGCGCTGCGGATCGTCGAGCTCGACCGCGGACACTTGAGTGCTTACCCGGGCAATTTCTCCACCTACCAGCAGAAGAAAGCGGAAGCGCTCCAAACCGAGGCCATGCATCAGCACAAGTTCGACAAGGTCCTCGCGCAGGAGGAAGTCTGGATCCGCAAGGGCATCGAGGCGCGCCGTACGAGAAACGAAGGCCGGGTGCGCCGCCTGGAGGCGCTGCGCCTGGAGCGCGCGGCACGTCGCGACCGGGTCGGCAAGGTCGGCCTCGAGCTCGCCGAAGGCGAGCGCTCGGGCCGCCTCGTCGCGGATCTCGACGAAGCCGGCAAACACTACGGCGACAAGCGCGTGGTCGAAAAATTTTCCTGCCGCATCCTGCGCGGCGACAAGGTCGGGCTGATCGGCCCAAACGGCAGCGGCAAGACCACGCTGCTCAAGCTGATCCTCGGAGAGATCCGGCCGGATTCCGGCAAGGTGCACCGCGGCACCAAGCTGAGCGTCGCCTATTTTGACCAGTTCCGCGAGGCGCTCGACGAAGGAGCGACGCTCGGCGATACCATCAGCCAGGGCGGCGATCACGTCGAAGTGAACGGCGTGAAAAAGCACGTGATCGGCTACCTCGGGGATTTTCTCTTTCCCCCGGAGCGCGTCCGCGCTCCCGTGAAATCGCTATCGGGCGGGGAGCGCAACCGCCTGCTGCTCGCGCGCCTTTTCAGCCGGCCTGCCAACGTGCTGGTGCTGGACGAGCCGACCAACGATCTGGACATCGAAACGCTGGAGCTGCTGGAATCGCTGCTGCAGGAATACGCGGGGACGCTCTTCCTGGTGAGCCACGACCGCGAATTCCTCGACAACGTCGTGACCCAGACCATCGCGAGCGAAGGCGGGGGCGAATGGAAGGAATATGCCGGCGGCTACAGCGACTGGCAGCGCGTGCGCTCGAAAGATGCGCGGGAAGCGCCGTCGAAATCCGGGAAACAGAAATCCGGGATTCTCGAGCCTCGCAACAAGAACCAACGCGCGTCCGGCAAAGTCAAGCTCGGCTACAAGGAGAGCCGGGAGCTCGCCGAATTGCCGGCCAGACTCAAGGCGCTGGAACGGGAGCAAAGCGAAATCTCCGACGAGCTCGCGGACTCCGCGCTGTATCGCGACCGGCCGCGCGAAGTGAAAGAGCTGCAGTCGCGTCATGCCGCAATCGAGGCAGAGCTGACGCTGCTCCTTGCGCGCTGGGAGGAGCTGGAAGCGAAGAGCTCGAACTGAATCCGCTCCTCCGGGCCGGACTGTCGTCTATCGCTGACGCCTGCTGTGGCGGCGGATCCATTCCGCGAATGCCGCTTCCTTCATCGTTCCCGCGGCGACGGCGAGCGTGCTCATCACGCAATCCGCATCGTCGGCGACAAGCTCGCGCCCGTTGAGCGCAAGGAAGAGTTCGAGAGCGACAAACGCGATGCGCTTGTTTCCGTCCACGAAAGGATGGTTCGCTGCAAGGCCGTAGGCATAGGCTGCGGCCAGTTCGGCAACGTCGGGCTTGCCGTAAGCGGCTCGGTTTGGCGGGCGGGCGAGAGCCGAATCGAGCAGGCCGGAGTCGAGGATGCCGGCGCCCCCGCCGTGCTCGGCGAGCTGCTCGTCGTGCGCGGCGAGGATGACGGA